>NZ_BAWW01000033.1 GCF_000875975.1 Parachlamydia acanthamoebae
ATAGGAATCGAAGAAAACGGTTTGGCTTAAGATTTAACCTGATCGCGGGGATACACAATTTGGAGTTGCCGTAAGGAATTTCGAAAGAAGTCTATTATTATTTTAGTCCATGGGATCAAAAAGATCATCATAACTCTGAAAATATCCTCGAGCAAGTTTTAAAAAAAATGGTTGGAGAGATCCGACAAAATAGTGGTCGGAAAGAGCTCAAGCATTAAGTATACGGATACAGCTGAAAATAGAGGATACGATGCGGGAAAAAAGATCTCAGGCATAAAACGCACATAGCCCCGTAGACACTCAAGATAGAAAAGGGGCTCTAGAAGCATGTTCATTGAACAAGAGTTTTTTGTCAGGGGTAAAAAATGTTTTAGCCGATGGAAGATATTCTGGAAAACTATTTTCAAATAGTATTCAAGAAATATTGGGGTGTACAGTGGAAATAGCAAAAAGAAATGAGTTGCATACTTTTAAAGTGATTCCGAAAAGATGGGTCGTAGAACGTTCTTTCAGCTGGCTGGAAAAATGCAGAGGTTATGGAAAAACTGCGAAAGAAAGCTTAATACCAGCTTAAATCTGGTCATTCTGGACTTTGTCGTTCTTCTTTTAAAAAGATTTTAAACAGGTTCTAAGTCAAAAGAATACGTCCGTTCTAAACAGAACGTGGGGCATGACTTGATGGCTCTGAATATTTCTTTACAACGTTCATCTATTTTTTTAGCAACTAGAGGGATAAACTCTTTGTATCTGGAAGCGAAGGTTGGTTTGATGTGTTGTCTTACATAATTTTCAATCAAAAGGCTATATTGAGGTGTCACTAAACTATAATCAAGAGCAGTCATATCAGTCCCTTTTAATGTATTAAACACGCTATTATAATTTTTTCAGCTTAGCATATTTTGCGACAAGCGTTCTTTCGCGGTTATCTTTAACAAAGAAGATCTGGTAAGTAAGTCCTATAGAGCCTTGGTAAGATTTGTTGATTTTTCCTACTCCAAACTCCTTGTGGAATATTGTGTCACCTGTTTCAAGGGATTCAGGTTCTTCTACAGCAATAACAGGTTCAACCATTTTATATTCTGGTATGGGCGGCCGGTAACTGTCGGGTCGTCGGTTTAAGATTATTTTTTCAATAAAATTGGGTGGAATTTCACTTAAAAAGCGACTGGCACGCTGAGAGCGTATGGTTCCCCATAAATGGCGATTGCGTGCAAAAGTCAGGTATAAATATTCTTTGGCTCGAGTCATTCCCACGTAGCACAAGCGGCGTTCTTCTTCGAGTGCATCAAAATTTCCTCTCGAATTGGCATGGGGGAATAAATCCTCTTCCATGCCAGCTAAAAATACAGCAGTAAATTCAAGCCCTTTTCCGTTGTGAATAGTCATGAGATTGACCCGATTTTTAGAGTGATGGGTGTCATCGATGGTGGATTTAAGAGATAGCTCCTCTAAAAAGGCGGATAAGGAGGGTTCAGGTGTTGAGGTTTCCCATTCATTTGCTTTTGAAACAAGTTCCTCTAAGTTGGCTTTACGATCTTGGAAGGTTTCTGCATCTTCTTTTAGTAGACCTAAGTAGCCGCTTTCTTTAATGGCTGCTTCCACACCTTCTTGAATGGTTCCTTTTGCCGAAATTTCTTGTAAACGAGCAATTACTTGTAAATATTCTTTAAGTCCTTCCTGTTGTTTTTGATTCAATTTAAAGATAAAAGGAAGGGGCTGTTGCTCAATGAGTGCTTGGGCAAAACTTAGAATAGACATCCGATTTTTTTGAGCATGTACGCGGATTTTTTCCAGTGTGGTATCGCCAATGCCCCGTTTGGGAAGATTGATTGTTCGGGCAAAGGAGACATAATCGCTAGCTTCATTTGCGATACGTAGAAAAGCTAAAATGTCTTTGATTTCTTTTCTTTGATAGAATGAAACACCGCCGACAATTACATAAGGGATATCATTATGTAAAAAAGTATCCTCAAATACACGCGATTGGAAGTTTGTCCGATAAAAAACCACCATTTCGTTATAAGGAATACCCTGTTCGTGATAATTTTGGATTCTTTCTGCGATAAATCCCGCTTCGAACCTTTCTGTTTCAGCTGGAAATAGTTTGATTTTTTCTCCAGCACCTCGATCACTCCACAAGGATTTTTTAAGGCGATTTTGGTTATTGTCAATTAAGGCGTTAGAGGCATCCAAAATATTGCTACGGCTGCGATAGTTTTGCTCAAGATGGATCACCTGTGCGCCCGGAAAGTCTTTTTCAAAATTTAGGATATTATAAATTTTAGCTCCACGCCAAGAGTAGATCGACTGATCTGGATCCCCCACAACAAAAAGATTATGCGTTTTTTCTACAAGGTGGGTGACCATGGCATATTGCGCATCATTTGTATCTTGATATTCATCGATTAATAGAAATTGCCAACGATTTTGGTAATAGGCCAGTATCTCTGGGTATTCCCGAAAAAGGCGAACTGTTAAGTAGAGGAGATCATCAAAATCGAGTGCATTGTATTCACTCATGCGGCGTTGATAAGCAGCGTAGACTTTTTGGAAATGGAGCTCCGCATTTGATTCAGCGTCAAAATCATTAATTTGATCGGGATTTTTTAGAGCATTCTTTGCTTGAGAAATTAAGTGCTTAAAAGCTTTGGGTTCAAGTTTTTTGTCGGAAATGTGCAATTCTTCCATGCAATTTTTGATGACCTTCAAAACATCTTCTTCATCGTAAATCACAAAATTGCGGGAATAATGAGGGAAAGCATGAATAGATTCGCGTAAAATGCGTGCACCCAAGCTATGAAAAGTGCTAATTAAAACAGAATGAAAAGTGAGCTCTTTGACTCGATTTTGCATTTCGCTGGCTGCTTTGTTGGTAAAAGTCACAGCCAAAATTTGGGAAGGAGGAATGCCTTCATCAATTAAATGCGCAATTCTTTGCGTCACAACGCGTGTTTTTCCTGATCCAGCACCCGCAAGCACTAAAAAAGGACCCTCTAAAGCTTGAATAGCGCGAACTTGCTGATCATTAAGATTTTTCATAATATCCTTTTTTCCACGAAGTCGTCAAAGACTAAAAACTGAGAAACAATTTTCGCAGAAAAGGGATATTATTTAAACCTGGAATTCACGATCTCCTAAATTCCCATAACGATGATAATTTATGCTAAATGCCACTTCGCGAAGATATTTGATTAACTCTAAATATCCTTTTGCTAAAACAGGGGATACAACCAAGCTAAAGCTATTCTTTGCTAGCATTTCAAGTAAAGCAGGCGTACTTGAAGAAAGCAGTCGGATCCGTCCGTCTTGAGTTTCTGAAATTCGGTGGATAAAGTTTTCTTCCGCTTCTATTTTTAGAGTGAGCAGAGAGAAGTGTTTGATCCAATCCGCTTGGATTAACATCCCGAGTTGTTTTTGATCTCCACTGATTTCAAGAGGGGTTCCACAGATATGTGCCGCAGCCATGACAAGTAGACCATCCACATAGTCGTCTGCATCCTGAATTCTAAAAAACATTTTTGGATAGGGGGTATAATGCAGAAGATTGTCTTGTCCTAGAATTTTAGAAGGGTCATGGTCTCGGCTAAAATAGGTGGTCCATGATTGTTGATAGTCTGTGATAGCCGCCTTCCAGCGGGTCACTTGCTCCTGGGAAAATCCTGATTTTTCGAGATGCTCCACTATTTCAGCGGTGAAGGCCGGAGTTTGACCGTGGTTTTCAGGAAGGTTTTTTTGCTCTGCATGCATAAATTGTGTGAGTGTATGGGGACCGCCGGCTTTAATGCTAGGTCCAAAGCTACTTTGCTTACATCCACCAAAAGGTTGCCTTTGAACGATGGCGCCTGTAATGGTGCGGTTGATATAGCAGTTTCCTGCTTGAATATGCTGCTTCCAGTAGTCTTGCTCACGTTCGTCTAAAGAATGCAGACCCGCTGTTAACCCATAAGAAGTCCCATTGGCCAGCTCTAAAGCATGTTTGAGATTTTCTGCTCGCATGATTCCTAAAACAGGACCGAAGAGTTCGGTTGTATAAGTAAAACTTCCCTTTGTGACGCCGATTTTGATCCCAGGACTCCAAAGATGGGGATTTTCAGGATCTTGCTTGGGTGCAAGCAGCCACTCTTCCCCTTCTTCGAGCGTGGTTAATCCCTTTAAAAGATGTTCATTTGGAGGACGAATTAAAGGATTGATGCGTGTTGAGAGATTCCAGGGAGATCCAACCGGCAAACTTGCGACTGCATCGCAAAGTTGAGCTCGGAATAGTGGATCATCGTAGACTTCTGCTTCCAAAATAGCTAAGCTGCAGGCGCTGCATTTTTGTCCCGCATGCGAAAAGGCGGAATGCATGAGGTCTTTAATGGCGAGATCACGATCAGCTAAACTTGTAATGATTAAGGTGTTTTTTCCTCCCGTTTCAGCCACCAAATTCATTCCAGGTCTTAGCTTAAGTAAGTGTTTGGCCGTTGCTGTAGCGCCTGTTAAGACGATGGTGGAAACACGAGGATCTTTCACGAGCTCACTTGCAACCGGATCATCTTGGCAGGGAATAAATTGTAAAACTTGTGGATCAATTCCGGCTTCCCACAAGATCTGTGCTAGCGTATAACCCACCAATACGGCTTCAAGGGCAGGTTTAAAAAGTACACAGTTTCCAGTAACGAGAGCAGCGACAATGCCACCCGTTGGGATAGAACAAGGGAAATTCCAAGGTGGGGTAACCACTACAATCCCCTTTGGAGACCACGAGATATCTTGAAATAGTCCAAATTTCTCAGCGTTACGTCGATAATATTCAATAAAATCGATGGCTTCCGATATTTCCCCGTCCGCCTCAGCCATTGTTTTGCCCGTTTCAGCAATCATTACCCCGATCAATTTCCCTCTATTAGTGCGGAATGCTTGAGCTACTTTTGCAAGTAGAAGAGAACGATCTTGAAAGGATGTTTCTCGCCATTTTGGATAAGCTTTCAACGCAGCTTCAATCGCTTGATTCACTTGTAAAGAATTAGCTAAGGAATATGTGAATAAAGGTTTGTTAGGATTAGATGGGGCTATTCCGTGTGCTGTTAAATCGGGATTATTGGTATGTATCATTTCTCCCGCGATCATCAGAGGAACAGGCTCAAAAGAAAAATTTTTCCAATCTTTTGCAATATTTTCTGCCCATTTTGAATTTGTTGGAAGAGACCAGTCGGTATCGGCTTCGTTCAAAAAAGGGGAGATGAGAGGAGGATCCTGCGGTGGGAAAAAACGATTTTGGTTTCGCTTGGGATTAATGCTCACATTTTGCATGGTATGACAAGCGTAGGAGAATAGATTTGCTTGTGCTTGCCAATGCTTTGTTCCGGGGATCATGCTAAAAAGGTAGCGAAGGAAATTCTCTGATGACGTGTTTTCATCTAAGCGGCGGATAAGGTAGGCCACTGCATTCTGAAAATGTTCTTTGTCTGCTACTGGGCAATAAAGCAAAAGATCATTTGTGAGTTCCTTGACAACCCTTGGTAGGGGGGCTCCCATTCCTTCAAGCATTTCAAATTGCATGTAAGGCCAAATATCTTTTTCAGCAGTCAGTACGATGGCGTAGCAGATATCAAAGAGGTTGTGGCTTCCAATTCCAATGTGAACAGATTTTGCATGCTCAGGTTGTGCTGCATAGGTGAGCATCCGCTTAAAGTTCCCATCCGTCTCCAATTTCGTTTGATAAGTTGCGAGAGGCCATCCATGCATGGAGGCATCCACTTTTTCCGCCGCTAGATTTGCACCTTTTACAATACGAATTTTAATGGGGGCTCCTCCATTAGCCGTTCGTCTCAAAGCCCAAACCGTGAGCTCTTGCTGGAGAAGGAAGGAATCAGGAATATAACTCTGTAAAACAATTCCAGCCTTATATTTCAGAAATTCCGGTTCCTCTAGAACTTTTTTAAATAGTTCCACGGTGAGGTATAAATCGCGAAATTCTTCCATATCTAAATTAACAAATTTAGAGGTGCGCATTCCAGTTGGCTGGACATATTGATACTGCTGAGCAGCGCGATAAAGCTTTCTTAAGGTTTGAGCTAAATGATTAAGCGTGCCTTCACGATCGATAAGATTAAGCTGGCTTGAAAGGGTGGAAATTTTAACAGAGATGTATTCAATTTCTGGCTTAGATAGATCTTCAATATACTTTTCTAAACGCTTTTCGGCTTCTTTTTCACCTAAAATGGCCTCTCCCAGGCGATTGAGATTGATACGAATTCCTTCATCTCTTCTTTTTCGAACATGTTTTGAAAGAGTACTCCATTCACCAGGAAGAACAACGGCAGCTGTTTCTTTTCTTAATGCTCTTTTTGTGAGAGGTACAGCGATACTTGGAATTTTATTTGCGACCCATTTAAAAGCGTGTAGTTGAAACTGTTTATCATAAGAAAGATAAGAAGGAACCCCGTATTTGTTAAGCAGGTATAAAAGTTGATCTGCAACGCGCGTGACTTTAGAGCTACGGAAGCATTGATCTGTCATATGGATAGTAAAAAGTTTACCTGACGGATCATTCATCATGCGGGCGAGCTGAGCCAGAATCCGTCTTTCTTTATTGGAAATCGTTCGACGCGCTTCTTTTTGAATCAACGTGGCGAGTTCAATGGCGAGCTCACGTCGCTCTTCGACTGTTAGCGATTTGCCTTTGAGATCCTGAATAATTTTTTTGGATTGTGTGATGTAACGAGAGCCTTCCATGAATCTCTTCCTTCATGAGCTAATCCACAAATGGGAAAGTTGTTGCTAAGATATTATATTTATCCTAACAGAACATCCTCTTATATCGAAAGCCTTTCAGGGAGGGTTGCTAAATTTTCTTCAGAATCAACCAACTGGATTAGGAACGTTGGGTATCGGAATGTGCGGTCAAAACTTTCATCCATTTTACTGTCGCGCGACCAACTCGCCAGTTTTGATTTCCAATCTGATGCTTTGCAATTTTTTTTCTAAATTTTGGTGTGTCTTGCTCTGGATGCAAACGCAGGTAGGCTTCAAAATCGGATGGAGAAAATTGAGCGACCTTCATAAAATCAGCGGGTAGAGTTTCTATTTTTTTTAATATTAATTTACCAATTGTTTGGCTGGTCGGGGAATTTTTTCCAACCTCTGTAAAAAAATACGGGTGTTTTAAAAAATTAACCGCATCTTTTAGAGCGAAAACCCAACAACCATTTGATTTTTCTCTCAACACACCAGAGTAATAGAGTGTTGTTGTATCGGGATTCAATTCAGCAGTTAAAATATGGCTTAAAATGAGCTCTTGTTCTGAAAAATCAGTCTCCTTCTCTAAGCCAATACGAGAGGGCGTAATGGTCTCGTTTCCAAGTCGAATCATGGGATCTAAAAGGGCAATATGCAATGCATTTCCTATTTTTTCTGCAACAATGGCAATAATGTGCTGACCGGATGTCTCGGTGCGTTTCGGAACGACATTAGTTTGATCATGACCCCACAAAGATGAGTGTGTTGGCACAATAAATGCGATCCGCTGGTCTCCTTCTAATTTCTCAAGAGCTTTGAGTTTTTGTGAGAGGTTTTGAAGAGAGGGGCACACATGCAAAAGATGATCTTCAAAATGATGCCTTGCTTTTAATAGGTTTGCAATTTGAGTCAATCCGAGTGTACTGGGTCTAATATTGCCATCGGAATAGCGACTCCAAGTAAAGAGAGCATCCCCAGAGTACTGTTGTTTGACTAGGCAATGGTAATGGGTGATTAACGTTTTATTCCATAAATTGTAATCTTGTTTTTTCTTCTCTTTTTTATCCACTCTTGCAGCAGGAATAGACAGGTGGTGAAGTAAATTTTGAGCTCTTTTTTGTGCAATGAAGTGGGAAGTGTGAAATCCTCTGAACAATAAAAAATTTTTAATTTTAGAAAAGAACTCTTTTACATACAAAATGATTTTATGGGTTGTGTTTTTTGGTTGAGGCTGTGAAATAGAGGTCAAAATATTTTTTACGGTTTCGTAAGAGGGGTTAGAAGGAGAGGGATTGAGCTTAAGATATGCAGAAACGAGACCGATGATTTTGTTCTCAGATAATTTTTTATATCCTTTCCCTTGATGCATTTGAAAATGGTCCTCTTTTTGATAAAGGGAATCAAGAGGTGCATTGGATTGGTTGACAAAAGCAATAAAATTTTCAGGAGGCATGAAACTCTTCTTTTTATAAAAAAATTAACTAATTATAACATTATATTAGCATTAAAGCAAATGGGTGATGAAAAAGCTTTTTTGTTTATAAAAATATCCGTTGTAGTTTATTTACACAAACTTTTAGGGGATTTGTGAAATTACCAATAGTCTTTTTTTTACCTTTCCATTTTTTTAAGATATCTATAGAATGAACCGAATAACGTAAACTAATGAGGTAGTAATTGTTGTTGCTTTTCAATAAACGCAACAGGATAAGATAAGGAGTCTATCATGAAAAAGTTGATTGCGCATTCTCTGCGAGAGTGTACGGCTGTAATTGCACAACTTGACAATCCTGAAGTTCATATGTTTATTGAAAATGTAGCTCTTACGCTTGCCTCTGCCTTTCAAAATGGTCAGAAAGTGTTGATTGCCGGTAATGGTGGAAGCCTTTGTGATGCCATGCATTTTGCCGAAGAACTGACAGGCTATTTTAGACAATCAAGACCCGCTCTTCCAGCCATTGCTCTTTCTGATTCTGCCCATATTACTTGCACGGGAAATGATGTTGGATTTGAATCCATTTTTTCTCGGAGCGTTGAGGCTTATGGTCAAGCTGGCGATGTGTTTGTGGGTTTAACAACCAGTGGGAATTCCAAAAACATCATCCGTGCTTTTGAAGCGGCGAAAATGCGAGGACTCAAAACAGTCGCTTTTCTCGGCAAAGATGGAGGACAGCTAAAAGGATTTGCAGACTTTGAAATTATCATTCAAGGTTTTAAAACTTCTGATCGTATTCAAGAAGCCCACATGGCGATTATTCACATTTTAATTGAAATGATTGAAGAAACACTGTTTTCTGTTTCTCCATCATCTCAACATGAATGCAACTGCTTAGCGACAGCTGAAGTATAATTGTTGTATCCTGCTTCTTTTTCCTGTTCATCATCATGTTTTTTTTGACATAATTCGAAGCGGGCTGCCATTTTTCTTATTTAAAAAGATGGAAGAGAAGGAATGTTTGCCTTTATAGAAACTTACATTATTCATGTGATCACAGATCAGCGCAAAGGATTCTTTCCTTCTTTGATTAAGGGAGCCTTGTGGATTTTAAGCTGTGTTTATCAGGCGATTGTCTTTTTGCGAAACTGGGGGTATGATCAGGGATTATTCCGTCAATACAACCCTCCTGTGCCTGTTGTGATGAGCATTGGAAATATTGTGGCGGGGGGAACAGGCAAAACGCCTTTGACTTTAATACTAGCGCAAGAATTTTCCGAAGCTTATCATGCCGTCATTCTATCCCGTGGATACCGTTCGCAGGCAGAACGTTTATCTTCACCCGTTATTCTTAGTCATGGGGATGGACAAGGTCCTATTCTTCCCGCTAATTTCTGCGGAGATGAGCCTTATATGCTGGCAAAAAATTTGCCTGATGTTGTGATTGTGGTGGGAAGAGATAGACGGAAAGGGGCGGTTTTAGCTGCGAAGACAGGGGGGCAGCTTCTCTTATTGGATGATGGGATGCAGCACCGTCGTCTTGCTCGCGACTTTGAAGTGGTGGTAATGGATGGAGCTAATCCTTTCGGAGGAGGCTACTACTTGCCGCGAGGTTTTTTGCGAGAAAGCTTAAAATCTCTTGCGCGTGCAGACATAATTATACTAAACCATGTTTATTCAGATGCAGAATATGATAGGCTTAAAAAGCAAATTGCTGTTTATTCGTCTTCACCAATTATAGCGACGCGAGCCAATGTTTGTGGCGTATGGTCATTGATTGATCATGCCCCTATTAATTTGAAAGGAGTAAAAATCGGCGTTTTTTGTGCCATTGCACACCCCGACTACTTTCTTCAAACGCTGAAAGAGCTGGGGGCAGAAGTCGTTGCCTCCCATTTTGAAAGAGATCATTTAGATTTTGAGACGCAAGAATTAAATAAATTTGCTAAATTATGCAAAAACTGCGGAGCTAATTTTTTAGTTTGTACAGAAAAAGATCAAGTAAAGCTTGTTGATCCGCAGAAACTTTGCCTTCCTGTCGTGTGGGTGCAAATCCAACTTCAAATTGTACAGGGAGTTTTTGAGTGGAATGCTTTTATTGCGAAAGTGAAGAGTGAACTACAGAATCGCATATAAGGCAACGCTTGGCAGATCTTGAGGAGATACTAATGAAGCTATGGTTAAAAATTTTAATAGCCCTTGCTCTAGGTGTGGCAACAGGACTGATATGGGGCCCTCAGGCTGAGATTCTCAAGCCTATTGGAGGTGTTTTTCTAAGCCTCATCAACATGATTATAATGTTGCTTGTGCTTGCATCGATGACAGTGGGAATTACCAGTATCCATGATCCAAAAAAGTTGGGGCGTGTAGGATTAAAGTCCTTGATGGTATTTGCATTTACGACGATGGCGGCCATCGTGATGGGACTTTTGTTTTCTCAGATTTTTCAGGTAGGAGAAGGTCTGAATTTAAAGCAATCGACCGAAATTGTTCTTCAAACACCTCCTAGTTTAAGCGAAATTTTGTTGTCCATTGTTCCTAATAATCCCATAAAATCTTTAGTGGAAGGAAATGTATTGCAAATCATTGTATTTGCTCTTTTTCTAGGCATTTCGATTAATTTTGCTGGAGAAAAAGGGAAACCTCTTCTTGAATTTATGGAATCTTTGGCAGATGTGATGTATCGGATGACTTCTATTGTGATGGAATTTTCTCCGATTGGGGTGTTTGCTATTATGGCTTCTGTCGCAGGATCTTTTGGGATTGCTGTGCTTATCCCTCTCATTAAATTCTTACTCGCTTATTACACAGCTGCGATTGTGCATTGTCTTGTGGTATTCTGCTCAATTTTATGGTTTATGGCAAAGCTTAGTCCCTTACCTTTTTTCAAAGGAATGAGTGACGCGATTATGGTTGCTTTTTCAACTTCCAGCAGTTCCGCTACACTTCCTGTTTCGATGCATTGCGTGCAAGAAAACCTGGGGGTTTCCAAAAATATCTCGAATTTTGTGCTCCCTCTTGGATCAACGGTTAATATGAATGGCGCTGCAATTTTTCAAGGCATGGCTGCTGTTTTTATTGCGCATGCTTACGGGATCGAACTGGACTGGCAGAGCTTGATTACTCTTACGGTAACGGCAACTCTTTCCGCTATTGGAGCTGCCGGCATCCCTGGTTCAGGGTTTATTATGCTGACAGTTGTCTTTACCTCGATTGGTTTGCCAATTGAAGGATTAGCTATTTTAGCAGGTATTGACCGTATTCGTGAGATGGGTTCCACGGTATTAAATATTTTGGGTGATGCAGTTTGTGCGATTTACGTGGCGAAGCAGGAAGGGGAATTAGATGAACGACAATATTATCATGAGGAATTAGTTGAATTAGAGGGGAGTGATATTTAAAAAAAAACTCCTTATCGAAAGAAGTTCGTTTATTTAATTCAAAAAATATTATAATAAAACATATCACATTCCACTAAGGAGGTGCGTTATGTTTCCTCGTAAGTTTTTGTTTCTATCCTTGTTTGCTCTTTCTTGTTCATCTCTAGCCTTTTCTGCTCAATCTACACTTTTGGCTAGAGGAGGTGAGCATGAAGGTGGCGGCCATCACGAAGGTCAGCATCACGAAATGAATCACCATGAAAATGGTCAAAGATTTCATGATGAAGGACATGGCAATGAATTTAGACATGGTTATGGACATGAGGGTGAGTGGAATAATAATCGTCACGGCGTGTTTGTGGATGAATCAAACCCTGCCCCTGTAGTGGTCGAGCCATCAGACGATGTCCCTTATAACTCTTCTAATGGCTATGGTAATTAATATTAAGACACCTCTCTAACGAGAGGTGTCTAGTTAATTTATCATCTGTTTATCCATTTTCTGAGGGAATAGCTGCAAATTGTATTTGGGTATTATCCGATACAAATGGCGTTTTAGAGATTGCTCATATGAGCGTATCTCTTATATAATCCAGTATTTTCCTGGATATCAATCTGCTGAGACTGGTAACTCAAAGCAATCAAATAATTCATTATCTCGCCTCCCGGCGTGTAGTCTTTCTCAAATATCCTGATTTTGTAAAGATTTATGGCGAGACGTTTGGTCTCATTGATTTGGCTAAGCATCAAGGATTCACCAAACTAATATTCAACCGTTGATAAAAAGCCTGTTTTAGCTTCAATGTGAAAGCAGAATGTGGAAAGTTTTGTAACAAATTTGATCAGGATGACGGTTATTATTTTCTAGTAAAAAGAATTCCTCTTCGGAACTAAAATGAATTAAATTTTTATCACTAAATGGAAGTTTAGTAGATAGATTAAATGTAAATAAACAAAAATACGTTTAATATTTTTAATATACATAAAGACTTTCTTTAAGAATGTGTTAAATTTTATTTGCTTAATTTTTACTTTCCATTCTTCCCTCAAATTAGTTTTAGCAATATCCTCTTCTGACAACATTTTTAATGTGTCATATGCAGGACATAAGAGATTATTTATTTCAAAAAAAGCGTTATCTTGCTAAAGTGCCACTTTACCCGCTGACATGTGGTTGAGGGTTTTCTTTTTTTGACAAGGGATGGGTAGCGTGTTTGAAGAAGACACAATAAATGCATATCAAGAAATCTATGAGACAGTAATTCCAGATTTGGATTATTACTTGCGACAAATCGATTGTCGGGATGGATGTCCTGTCAATACGGATCCGCGCGGTTATATGATGGCTTTGCATGCGGGAAATCTTATGGAAGGCTACAAAATAGCCAGAGGGCCAAATCCCTTTGCTTCAATTTGTGGTATGATTTGTGGGGCACCTTGTGAAACCTCATGCCGTCGAGATCGTGTCGATAAAACTCTCACCATTCGTGCGCAAAAACGTTATCTGGACGAATGGTTCGGATTAGATAAAGAAGCTCATATTAAATCTCTTGAAATGAGTTATGCCCGAGGATCAACTAAGCCCGTTCCAAACGGATTAAAAGTTGCTTGTATAGGTGCGGGAGTGGCTTCTCTAACAGCTGCACACGATTTATTACGCTTAGGCTATGCGGTTGATGTTTACGAAATGATGCGCATGCCTGGGGGAATGTTAACTTATGGTGTGCCTTCCTACCGTTTAAAAAATGAAATTGCGATTAATGAATGCTTTGCTATTGAGTATCTGGGAGCCAAAATACACTACAACATGAAAGTTGGACGTGACATCACAATGACTGAACTTCAAGCCAAATATGATGCCGTCTTTATTGGCATTGGATTGTGGAAGTCGCGTGATTTACCGATTCCAGGAGCTGATCAACCAGATGTGATTCGTGGAATTGAATATTTACGCGTGCGCTGTGCGGATCAAGAATGGAAAATTGGTGAGCGCATGGTCGTTGTGGGAGGTGGAAACGTTGCCTTTGACGTTGCCCGAACATCTCGTCGAAACGGGGCTAAGCAGGTCACTATGGTCTGTTTAGAAGCACGCGATGAACAAACCGCGGATGAGTTTGAAATAGAAGATGGCCTTGAAGAGGGCATCAAAATCATCAATCGATTAGCCCCTATTGCTGTTGAAAGAGATGCACAGAATCGGATCACAGGTCTACGTGTTCAACCTATTTACTATCTATTTGATCACACTGGACGTTTTGCTCCAAAATTTGTTCCTGATTCTCAATTTGTGATTGAATGCGATTCGATTGCTTTGGCCATTGGGCAGGGGATGGATATGAGTCTATTTAATGGTTGGGATAAAAAAGATGCACTCAAGTTAGACCGTGGGGTTATTGCTGCGGAAAGAGGAACTTGTCGAACTTCTGTTAAGGGCATTTATGCGGGAGGTGACGCTGCTTTTGGAGCTGCTCTCTTTATTACGGCTATTAGACATGGTCAAGAAGCGGCACGAGCCATTGATGAGGATCTTCAAAATGCCCATCCCTATCAAGAATTTGTGGGCGAATTTACTGAATTACCTCCTATGCGGGATAAAACTTACCTCCGAACAAAATGGGCTTTGCCATCCATGCAGCCCCCAAGTGTACGTGTAAATAATCTCAATATGGTGGAAAACAACTATACAGATGAAGAAGCTCATCAGCAATCAAATCGTTGTTTACAGTGTCATGTAAGCCCTGTTTTTGATGGAACATTATGCATCAAATGCAATGGATGTGTCGATGTTTGTCCTTGTAATTGTTTAAAGCAGGTTCCGATTAGCAAGTTAAACTTGGATCTGGGAGAAGGGGATTTGCGTAAAGCTGTGGATAATTTCTATGGGGTCGACTCGGCCAGCATGAGCCCTTCAGAACTTTCGATCATGGGAACAGCTATGTTAAAAGATGAAGATTTGTGTATTCGATGTGGGTTATGTGCAGAGAAGTGTCCAACCCAGGCTGTAACCATGGATGCGATGAATTATTCTTTCAGGTGGATTGGCTAAGATGTTTTGGGATCTCATTTTAACCCTTTTGCTTGCTGTAGGAGGGATATGCGTGTACTTATATTATTTAAAAAAAGGTCAATTTGAAGATCCGGAAGATGTCAAATACCAGATGTTTCGTGATGAGGAGTAAAGGCAATGCCAAAATATCGTAATTCTTTAAATGTAGATCCAGATGATAAGGATCCTTTAATTTCGCGTCGCTCTTTTCTTGCATTAATGGGAGTCGGAGCGTGTTTGATCGGTGTTGGGCAAATGGTGGGTGCTTCTTTTTTAGGATTTTTATATCCGAATGCGATGAAGGTTCCTCCTAGCATTTTTTCTCTAGGGCGTCCTGAAGAGGTGCTTTCCAAAGATGCCAAAGTATTCGATCCAAAGCAAAAAGTGTTTGTCGAAACACAGTCGGGAAAAGTCCGTGTTCAGACGGCTGTATGTACACATTTGGGTTGTACGGTCAATTTAGTTGAAACGGGATATGCCTGTCCTTGCCATGGCTCAACATATGATCAATATGGAAGAAATACAGGCGGACCTGCTCCTTTGCCATTAGTGTATTTTCTTGTTTTTTTGGGCGCCTCTGGAGAGATCATGGTGGATAAATCGAAAACAACCCTTGATTGGTCAAAAGCATGGTTTACCCCTACTGTATAAATATGATTATTTTGGAGATTGAATAAATATGGAAGTTTTCCAGGGAAGACCTCGAGAAACGTGGGGAGAATATCTTCTTAATCTGCCTGCTTTGTTTGTGCGATCCATTTTCAGACATAACTATCCAAATAATGATGTTGACCGCTCCGAAATTGTCTTTAAGAATTTCTTTTTGCATTTCCACCCTGTCAAATGTCACAAGCACTCGCTTGATCCTTTTTATACCTTGGGTTTAGGCGTAATCACGATGAGCTTGTTTCTTCTTTTAGTTTTTACAGGGGTTGTTTTGATGTTTTATTACATCCCCGCAGAAGATCGTGCATACGACATCATGAAAGATTGGCAAGACACAACCCCTTTTGCCATGATGTATCGTAACATGCACCGTTGGAGTGCTCACTTGATGGTTTTGTTTGTTTTCTTGCATATGTCAAGGGTTTTTTACACGGGATCCTATAAAGGAACAAGACGCTTTAATTGGGTGATTGGAGTCATTTTGATGGTATTGACCCTGCTCTTATCTTTTACCGGGTATTTGCTTCCTTGGGATCAGCTTGCCTTTTGGGCGATTACGGTGGGTTCCAACATTGCGGGATATGTCCCTAATATTCCAGGATTTGAACACAATATCAATCGGGTGATGCTTCTAGCCTCCACGAATGTTGGACAAGATGCTTTAATTCGCTTTTATGTTTTGCATGTCGCTTTTTTACCTTTATTAGCTGGCACATTAATTGGCGTGCATTTTTGGCGCATCCGTAAGGACGGTGGACTTTCCAGGCCTCCAGATCGGATTATTCCTGACCCATTGCGCGTTGTGCAGAGATCGGATACGAAAGAGTCTTTTGCTCCTGGTGTCAAACGCACATATGGTCTGATGGAATTGGTGAGAGGCACATGTCCCACTGTTGATAAAGGGCCTTACCAGTTTGTATTCACCTGGCCTCATTTGCTGAGGGCTGAGTTGGTGGCATTTTTGTTAACAACGGCCCTTGTTTTATGTCTTTCGTTTATCGACGCGCCTTTGGAAGAACCGGCCAATCCCACCAAACCTCCGAACCCTTCTAAAGCTCCTTGGTACTTTTTGGGTCTTCAAGAAATGGTGGCATATGATGCTTTTTGGGGTGGTGTAGGTGTGCCAACGGCAATCATTTTGGGGTTAATGGCCATTCCTTATTTGGACAGAAATCCTCAAGGTCAAGGTGTGTGGTTCCATCGTAGTCGTTATTTAGCCATATTCCTCTATACGGCATTTATGACGTTTCAAGGTCTTTTAATCATTGTAGGGACTTATTTTCGAGGAGCTAACTGGGGATGGGTTTGGCCATGGACAGAAAATTTTGCGAGACACTGATGCAAGGAGTATTTAGGAATGCGTTCTGACTTATACCAAATCGCCCTTATTTTCCTTGGTGTGGTGGTGACTGCTTTATTTGGGGTTTTTTTCTATCGTGAAATTTTTCCAGAATACAAGATCTATCAAAATGATTATGTGGCTTTAGAAGACTTTCGATCTACTTACAGTGGGTCTCCTCCCCCGGCTTTTAATAAGGGGATTCAGCAAATTGTGATGGAGCGAAGTGATAAAGGCCCCGCTAAAATTGATCGGTGCATTTCATGCCACGTGACCATGAAATTTAATCACTTTTCTCCCACCAAAATTGCCAAAGATTTTAATGGAAATATTCTAGTTGATGAACAAGGCTTTCCAGTAAAAGTACCTAATGAAGATTATGTATGGGGAAGATTAAATCAAAAGGTCGCAGAATTAACAGATACTAAAGTGATTCAGCAACTCACGGAACAGGGGCATCAAGGTGAAGTCAACGCAAGACTTTCTCAAGCGGAGAAGCTAAAGTCTTTAAAGACGGCTCAGGTTGGAGAGCACGTTTTTGATGTGACAAAAGTCTTGACCATGCATCCTCTTATTGGGCGAGAAACACGTCCATTTGAGTACCATCCGATGGAGCAATACGGTTGCACTTCATGCCACGGGGGAAACGGAAGAGGTTTAACAACGGAAACGGCGCATGGTCCTGTTTTTGATGGGGATTATGAAGTTGAATATGTAGGGGAAAAACCCCAGTTTACTGAGCCTGATGCTAAAAATGATCCTGAGTTTGCACACGTTTTTAATGCAAAACCCGGTCATCGACTTTTATTCCAAACAGATCCTATCCTGCCTGGAGCGTTGATGCAGGCCAAATGTATGCAATGTCATCAATCCAGTGACGCCTCATTGCAATCAGCCGCTTCAAATGCGAATCGGGTGATCGACCAATTTAAATCCCGCATTTCAGAACTCAAGACTTCCTATGAAAAAGAGAAAGAAGCCCTTTTATCCATGCTTCTCATTCGTAAAAGCATTGAAGAAAATGGCTTACCAAAGGTTGTGGAGGATTTAAAGAAAGAGGCAGAAGATTATCGGATTTCTCAAGCTGAGCGGACCAAGATTGGAGAGCAGACCAAAAGCTTACTTCAAATTGCTGGGGGAGCAAATGCCATCCAGACACCTGTCGCAAAAGAACGCGTTTTAAATCATCTTCGGCAGCAAATTATTCAAATTGTAGGCTCACAAGCAATCTCAGAAAAATTGGAAGAGCAGATTTCTAAATCGTCAGATTTCCTCGATACTCTCAATCAATTTTTACAGGAGGAAGAGGGGCAGGTTTCTACTGGATCCATTTTTACAAAGCTGGCTGCTGTCAAATTGGAAAATGTGGTAGAGAAGCATGTTGAAAATCAAGAACTTCCTTTTTCTCAAAATAGTCGGGATGCTTTAGGCCTGATAACAGATGTGGATATTTTGACCCATAACTTCCACCGCGGGGAACAATTATTTGTTTCGCAAGCCTGTTATGCCTGTCATCGCATTGCAGGTCTGTCAAGAGGGGGTGTTGGTCCAGAATTAACCCGCGAAGGGGAAAGCTATCCTTGGTTTGTAAAGGAATCCATTGTGTGGCCTCAAGCGGATTTAAAAACTTCGACAATGCCCAATTACCGCATGGACCATGAAGAAGTACAAGATTTGATGACCTTTCTTCTCGCGCAAAGAGATGATAGTGCAATTCGCAAGGGTGCTGCTTATCAACTTGCTGTACAAGAATGGGAAGGCGGTAAAAAAACAGCATTAGAAAAACCGATCACTCCAGCCAATGTACATAATCTAAAATACGCCATGACTGTTTTTGCAACAGAAGGCTGTGCGGCCTGCCACCGTCTCAAAGGATTCGATTCCAATGTGGGCTTTGCCATTGAGAAAGACAAATTGGTTACCTTTGAACAACTTCAAAAAGAGCGGGATTGGTTTAGGCAACTTGTTCCTGAAATGATTACCGGAAGCCAATTAACGAAAGTTTTAGAAGAACATCGGGATGAAATCAATCAACGCATTGTGGAAAATGTGCGTCAAAATTCAATTTTAGAGGAGATAGAGGAAAAATCTCCCAACACAATTGAATCCCTATATACAAGCTTTAAGTATGTTTCTCGGGCAAAAAATCATCCGTTCGCAGAGATTATCCAAAATGCCCAGTCTCCTGAGGAGCGACAGAAAGTACAAAAAGAGATGGAGGATTGGCAACAGCTGATTCACCGTGTCTTAATGGCTTATGTTCAAGAATATGGCTTAGGACGATTAGTGGGACCACGTCCAAATTGGTCGGGGGTATACCGATCTGATGAATGGTTAATGGATCACTTCCATCAACCAAGTGCACATGTGGCAAGATCGATTATGCCTGTTATTCCGTTTGATGACAGTAAGTTCTATGCCTTGACTTACATGCTAGATAAGCTTGGCATCCGCAACCGGGATGCTTCGCGCAGGGAATGGAATCAACATGGATTTAATCCACAAATTGCCTATGACATGCTTTGTGCACAATGCCATGGTGACCATTTGCAAGGAAATGGACCTGTCTCCGAATGGATTTATCCGATCCCTAAGAATCTGCGCAATGCAGACTTTTTGAGAAATTACTCGAGAGAAAATGTGATTGCCGCCATCACACATGGTGTGAATGGAACACCTATGCCACCATGGGGAGAAGTCGCAACTGATAAATCCACTTCGGATGGGGTTCCAGTCTTAACTAAAAATGAAATCATTCAATTAACGGATTGGTTATTCTCCTCATTGCCAGGTGGACAAGTGATCAGAAGCACGGAAGACATTCCAAAATGGCGCTATGAGCCAAAAGATGTATTAGAGGAATTGAAACGAGAAGGGTCTCAGTTGAAGGCTAAAGAACCTCCTCCCTCAGAACATGCGGCTCTTTTTGAGCAGGTATTCGAAAAAGGGGAAGGTTTATTTGCTGCTCTAGAGCCCGGTTCCATGATCACAAAAAAAGCAAATATGGATGTTACAGATGTTTTTAATGAAATTCCTAATCTGTATGGTGGCACAGAGAAATATGCTTACTACATCAAAAAAGAATACTATACGCCGGAAAATGTGGAAGCCGGAAGACAGTTTTTTGAATTAAATTGTGCTGTATGTCACGGAAAAGACGCGGATGGTGCCGGACTGCGGGCAGGGACAATGGTTGATGCTAAACCACGTATGTTAACCAATTTGAATTGGATTCATAGTCGGGATGATTTGCGATTGCTCCGTTCGATTAAATATGGAGTTCCGGGGACGTCTATGACTCCCTGGGGAGATCAAACGTCTTCACTCCAGCGCTTACAACTCGTTATGTTTATTCGGTCACTAACAGAAGAACAAACATTAAGAGATAAACTGAAAACCACCACTTATGAATCATTTGCCAAAGCTAATGAGATCATTGAGCAAGCCCGCATACAGCCGTCACTAGCACTTTCAGAATTGCGTCAAAAATTGGAAAGTATACAAAAAGATCGTCGACAATTGCATCGCGGAATGGCAGAAGAAAATACTTGGGCAGAAAAAGCAGCACAGTTCTATAAACAGCAACTTGAAACTCAGGACAAGATTGATCAAATCAAAAGCTTAGATAATCTTTACGAACATTTTAATTTGATCATTAATGACCAAGAGACCCTTTTTAAAAATCTTGGCTCCACATTGATTTTAAAGAAAGTGGGAGAGCCATTTTTTGCACAATATCTACAAATGATTCGGTTATTGACCCCTGAATATCGCATTTCAGATCACACGTTTTCTTTTGCAAATTCAGAAGAAAAAACAAAGCAAGCAGAAGCGATCCAGCAGGAATTATTAAAAGAAATTTCTCATCAAATGGAAGATATAGAAAAGCAAAAAAGAGTCATTGAGGGGAAAATAGGATCGCCAGAACGTTTTGAGCAATTGGAACATTACAACGCGGAATTGAGTGGATATAACCAGATTAAAAATCAGTTAATTAATGCTTTTGAAGAAGCTTTGAGAGCTCAAAAGCAAGAGCTAAAAATTTACAAAGACATTCAAGAAAAATTGAAAACAATCCATTTTTCTAACGAAGCTCCTAAAACAGAGAAGAGTACGCAAACATGACAGCCTCCACATCTTCAGCAAGTGCCATTCCTTTTGATGACACACCTGCCAAATGGCTCATTTATCCCGCGATTATTTTCATGCTCATTGGCATGTTAACTGGTGTGTTTATCGCCTTTAATGGTTTTATTTTTCCCGATTACTTTGCCGGGGAATACATACATTTTGGTAAAATTCGTCCTGTACACGTAGGGCATGTGACGTTACTGTGGCTGCTTTCTGCAAATGCAGGCTTATTCTTTTATTTTGTCCCTCGCTTGTGTGGCGTGCCTTTATGGAGCAGCAAGCTGGCTTATGTCACGATTGCTTTATGGTGGTCTTCCCTTATTATTGGAACCTATTCTCTTCCATGGGGCACAAATTTTGGCTGGGAATATGCTGAATTGCCAGTTTATGTCTCTTGGATTCCGACGAAAGTGATGTTTGCACTGGCATGGATTTTATTTAGCTTAAATTTGTACATGACCATTTTTACACGCAAATATGAGAAGATGTATGTCTCTCTTTGGTATGTGATGGGCAATTTATTCTGGACTGCTTTTACTGTGATTGCAGGTTTTTTTGCTATCAATTGGGTTCCGGGAGGGATTTCTAAAGTTAATGTCAGTTGGTTTTATGTGCACAATCTTGTGGGTCTTATTTTCACTCCGATGGGATTAGCAACGGCTTATTATGCGCTTCCTAAACTTGCAAATGTGCCGATTTATAGTCACCGCCTTTCTATGATTGGATTTTGGTCGCTTGCTTTTGTTTACTCTTGGGTGGGCGCTCACCATATGATCCATGGACCTATTTCACAATGGTTACAAACCACGGCGATTATCTTTTCAATTTGGCTTTTTATACCTGTTTGGACGGTTGTAACGAATATTTTTGCAACTCTAAGTGGATACTGGGAAAAGTATTCACAAAATGTTCCGATTCGCTTCATCATGATGGGCAATATTTTCTATTTGCTTACCTGCATTCAAGGTCCTTTAATGGGATTGAGAAATATCAATGAAATCACCTCGAAAACGGATTGGGTGATTGGACATTCTCATATTTCTCTTTACGCAACTTTCACCTTTTTTGCGATTGCAGGGATCTATCAAGCACTTCCCGCCTTAACCAAAAAGCCTTTATGGTCTCAAGCTCTTGCTGACTGGCATTTTTCTCTTAATCTTTTTGGCAGCCTTCCTTTTCTTTTAGCCTTATGGATCGGAGGGTATCTTCAAGGGATGATGTGGGCAACCTGGGCGGAAGGAACGACTTACGCTGAATTTCACCAAAAATTAGCGATTCTTCCTTTTCTTGAAACAATTGCCGAAATGCGCATTTGGTGGATCTGGAGAGGGATTGGAGGCGTTATCATCTTAATTGGGAACATTTTGTTTGCAATTAACATATTCAATACAATCGTTTTGAAAAGTACAGAAACCATTCCAATGGAAAAAGAGGCGGCACAGTCATGAGCCAGAATAACTTTTTTTATAACATCGAAAAATCTTTTGTAGTCACGATTATTGGTGTTTTGTTGCTCTTTGCGGGTTCTGTTGCTGTCACGCTTCTTGCTCCACGGTATGTAGACCCTACCTGGACGCATCCGACGAGTGATTACCAAGTGCAGATGTATGAGGTGATGGATCCTCATGTTTACATTAGCAGTGCTCCTCTAAAGACGAATGAAGTCCAAACGGTATTTCATCTTAAAAGTGACCATATGTTATTGGCCTTTAAAGAGGATCCAACTGTACGGATCATTGCTCCCAAGGAGCTCCAAAAGTATATCACTACTGTTGATGATCATACGCTCAAGTTAACTTCGCGTCTCTTGCTTTTACGTATCCCTGTGGCTCAGTCTGGGAAGGAATATAATCCTGTAGAAATCGCTCAAACAAAACAAATAGAGTTGCAAAAAGCGTGGGAGAACGCAAATCCAGATTGGGAAAAAGAGGATCTTCCGAAACCCCGTTATACCCTATTGGAATTGTATGATCCAGGAACTTCTGAAGCATTTGCTTTAGCTCCGTTGCAAGGTATTTTACAAGATTGGGTCGATCGAGATTTTAAGATTTTAGATGAATCTATCAAACAGCCTTATCACCAAAGTGAAGGGGTTATTTATGTGCACAATCCGATTGAATATCGCATTTCCTACTATACGTTTGGAGAGGAGAAAGGGTGGCAATACGATCCAAAAGGCGAGTCTATAAAAAATATTCAGGAATTACGCGGTCATGCGTTAGGTTTTCGCTCTCGTCAGGAATTTATTCATGAAGGAGAACAAATTTATGCGGCTGAAGGATGTTGGTATTGTCATACAGATCAAACGCGAACGTTAGTGCAAGACGTGGTTTTGAATGGATCTGATTCGTTTCCTGCCCCACCCTCGTCTGCAAATGAATACATTTATCAATACATCACATTTCCGGGGACCCGTCGAATTGGACCAGATCTGTCTCGTGTAGGAATTAAAAAACCCAGCCGTGATTGGCATATGTCCCATTTTTGGTCACCTAAGACGGCAAGTAAGGGTTCCATTATGCCCTCTTTTCAGCATTTCTTTGATTTTGACCCACGTGGAACTTCAAAAGCGGGTATGGGAGTACCTAATCACCGTTTTGAAGCTATTTTTCAATATTTAATGACCAAGGGAACCCGCATTACACCCCCTACACAAGCTTGGTGGACAGGGAAAGATCCGATTCAGACTATTGAAATTATCGAAGGATTAAGGAGATTACCATGATGGGCAACTTTTTGGTTCTTTTAGCTATCATTGACAAGTATTTCGATGGAGTAGGCGCTTATGGCACCTACATGGGATATGCTATGCGTTTTTTTTTTGGAGGAAGCGCCGTATTTATTTTTTTATATCTTTGGAGAGCAAAGAAGCTACACATGGATGAAGAAGCAAAATTACATATGCTGCAAATTAAAGACGATGTAGGAATAAGTGAGGAAAGACATGACACATGATACAAGCCACGAAATTGAAGAATACGGTGATCCACGTGTAACGAGTGCGGATGCCAAGGTACCTCGTTGGTTGCTACTGAGTTATATCTTGTTGCCCATTTGGGGCTTTTTTTGCTTTTACTTTTTTTGGAATGGGAGTATCCCAGGTTTCATGGAAAATGGGCATTGGCACGAGCTTCAAAAAGCGGCAAACACGACATTTCCAATCCAAAATCAAAATGATCCTGCTTCTTTTGAGAAGGTAACGGAACAAAAAAAGTACTGATTCAAAAAAGACCCGTTATTTAGCGAGTGTTTTTTTGAGAGGCATTGAACCTGGAATGCGATAAACGTAGATTTTTGTTTGATAGAGATCATTCGCAATCCACGTGTCATAGGGAGTCCATCCGGGAATTGCAAACGTATTACTAATTACATGAGAACCTGGCTTTAATTCTTTTTCAAATTTTTCTTTTAATTTGCGCATAGCCCCTGGATACAGGTAGCAAACCACGAGTGCCGCATCTTTTAAAGAGGGGTGGAAAAAATTTTGTCTTGAAAATTGTAGGTTACGAAGATGGCTAAAATGCTGACGGATCAAACAATACACATAAGGGAAGAAAGAAATCTCATAGCCAATGATTTTGTGAGAGGGATATTCCCGTGCTAGAGGAAAAGCCAAAGTTCCCCAGCCAGCTCCCAATTCGTAAATCTTTCCTTCCGTTAAATTAAGAAATGAAATATTTGCAAAAAGAGCTTTATTAACAGCCGGTGCTGTTGGCATGGGGGAAATTCCAGTCTTATATGACCAGACCACGATGGAAATTAAAATCCACATAAGAAGGATGAAAAAAAACGTATAAAATAAGATGTCCATA
Source organism: Parachlamydia acanthamoebae (assembly GCF_000875975.1). NCBI lineage: Bacteria > Pseudomonadati > Chlamydiota > Chlamydiia > Parachlamydiales > Parachlamydiaceae > Parachlamydia > Parachlamydia acanthamoebae. Next base: position 24,530 of record NZ_BAWW01000033.1, read on the forward strand.
TACATTACATACCTGAGAATAGCAATTAGACCAAAGAAAAAAGTCCTGTTTTGTTTTGCTCAATCTTGAGGAGATATTGGGACTTTGCTATTTTGCGAAAGATTAAAGAAATGATTGAGTAGATCCTTCATGCTAAACCGATCGGAGAATTCGATACATGGCTAAAATTGATGTCAATTCACCTGAAATTCTCGAAGAAATCAATCACTTACTAAAATTATGTGATGTCGATCCTGAGACTTTAGATTCTAGTCTCATTATACAACAAATTCAAAACAGCTTGAAACTTCTGCATGAAGGATTTGATCGAGGCAAGTTAAAGTTGATCACGCGAACTTTTAAAGAGATGCGTTATGCTTATCGGGTTTTTAATCAATATCCGGGGAAACGGCGCATTAGCATCTTTGGGTCGGCTCGTACCCCTGAGACAAATCCCAATTATCAGGCAGCTAAAGCGTTTAGTAGTGAGCTTTCAAAACAGGGGTGGATGTGCATGACAGGTGCAGCTAATGGCATTATGAAAGCAGGTCTAGAAGGCGCAGAAAGAGGATCCTCGTTTGGGTTATCTATTCAGCTTCCTTTCGAAAGTGGGGCAAACTCCGTGATTGAGGGAGATCCGAAACTGATCAGTTTTCGGTATTTTTTTACGCGCAAATTGATGTTTATGAGCCATTCGGATGCTTTATCCGCTTTTCCAGGGGGATTTGGAACACTCGATGAGCTGTTCGAATGCTTAACACTTATCCAAACGGGTAAAGCAAATATTATTCCCATCGTTTTGATTGAAGCACCAGGTGGAGAATATTGGAAATTTTGGGAGTTTTATGTTAGAGACCATCTCTTAGAACCCCATCTCATTAGCCAAGAAGATATGCACTTATATTTTATCACAACATCTGTGGATGATGCTGTGGCACATGTTCTTCAATTTTATAAGCGTTATCATTCAAGTCGATATGTTCAAGATTTCTTCGTTATTCGCATGCTGACCCCAATCGCGGAGGAGTATGTTGAAGAATTAAATAAAAAATTCTCTGCGTTGGTGCAGTCGGGAAAAATTGAACAGAGAGGGCCTTTTCCGGAAGAAGATGAATTTTTAGATCTTCCAAGAATTGTCTTCCATCATACAAGACGTGACATGGGTATGGTCAGAGCTTTAATTGATAAGATTAATCTGTTCTAGGTATCTCGAAGGATGTTACTTTAGAAAAATATTTTATTTCTTATCTTCTTTTTTTCTTATGTCTTAAAGTCTAAATAAATGTTGACACCATAAAGAAATTGTTGATATGAGGGAATATCGTTTGGAAAAAGATTTCTTCAAGATTTTTTGAAGTCAAAGCAATCTTAAAACAAGGAGACATTGTGTCCGATTACTTTCCTGTATATGTCTATTTTGGTTTAGTTTTCTTTGTCACACTGGCAACTTTAAGCTTGTCTGCTCTTTTTCCATCAAAGAAGACATCTCCCGCTAAGTTTATGCCCTATGAATCGGGCATTCAAACAGAAGCTCATTTGCTGCAAGAGCGCTTCCCTCTTCGTCATTACTTGGTAGCGCTTATTTTCTTGGTTTTTGATATCGAGGTTATTTTCTTGTATCCATGGGCTGTAGTCGCTAAGCAAATGGGCCGTTTTGCTTTTTATGAAATGGCATTTTTTATAGTCGTTCTTTTAGTTGGATTTGCCTATGTATGGCGTAAAAAAGGATTGCAATGGCAGTAACACAACAAGAATCAATTCCCTTTATCGTGGCACCTCTACAAAAACTGATTGATTGGGCTCGATCAAATTCACTTTGGCCAGCTCAATTTGGGCTTGCATGCTGTGCGATTGAAATGATGTCGGCAGCAGCTAGTCGTTATGATATGGCGCGTTTTGGAATGGAGGTTTTTCGAGCCTCTCCTAGACAGAGTGATGTGATGATTGTAGCAGGACGTGTAAGTCAAAAAATGGCGCCTGTTCTAAGAACAATTTATGAGCAAATGCTTGAACCCAAATGGGTCATTGCTATGGGAGATTGTGCATCCACAGGTGGAGTTTATAATAATTATGCCGTCATTCCAGGTGTCGATCAAATCGTACCTGTTGATGTGTATGTGGCAGGTTGTCCTCCACGTCCTGAAGCATTAATTGATGGTTTAATCCTTTTGCAAAATAAAATTCGAGATGGACATGCATGCCGCTGAAGCTATTGAAAACTTAAAGAATCACTGTCCTGAAGCTATTTTAGCGCAAAAACAGTTTTTGGGAGAGACTACTCTAGAGGTCCAAAAGGAAAATCTAATCAAGGTGTTAAGTTATTTAAAACACGACTATGAAGTGTTGATGGATTTGACAGGCGTTGACTATGTGGACCCAACTCCTTACACAAAAGTGGTTTATTGGTTACATAATCCTAAAAACTTTGAAAGAATTCGAGTCATTGTTTTTGTGGAAAGAGAAGAGCCTATTCCTTCTGTAACATGCCTTTGGGATGGAGCCGCATGGTACGAAAGGGAATTATTTGATTTATTCGGTGTTCCGATTGAGGGGCATCCAGATCTGAAACGAATCTTAATGCCCGACGATTGGAAAGGACATCCTTTACGACGCGATTATCCATTAACAGAACAACCTGTTCAATTTAAACATGGTGTAGAACCTAAGATACCTTCACAGATTATTTCTTATGACGAAAGCAAGCAAAAATCTTGATCAACTCGGATTATCCGGGGATATATTAGAGCTTAATTTAGGGCCTCAACACCCTTCTACACACGGAGTTCTCCGTATTAAACTACGCCTGGATGGGGAAATTGTGGTTTCAGCTGAGCCTGTGATTGGATATCTTCATACAGGTGTTGAAAAAGAATGTGAAACACGGACTTATCATCAGGTTTTTACTCTCATTGACCGCCTCGATTATTTGTCAGGACCTGCCGAAGAACAAGCTTTTGCAGGTGCTGTAGAAAGGCTTATGCATGTCGAAGTTCCCGAACGTGCACAGATTATCCGTTTGATCATCCTCGAGTTGTCCAGAATTGGAAGCCATTTGTTGTGGGTTGGAACGAGCGCATTAGAGCTCAACATGTCGTCTGTATATATGTACTGTTTTATTGAGCGAGAAAAAATTCTTGATTTATTTGAAGAATTGTCTGGGGCCCGTATGTTTCCTTCTTTTTGGAGAATTGGAGGCATTGCACGAGATCTTAATCCTACTTTTGAAGAACATGCGCGTACCTTTTTAAAAGAATTTCCTAAAGCGTGGAAAGACTTAGATAATCTCTTAACAGAAAACTATGTGTGGTGCGAGCGTCTCAAAGGCGTCGCAGTCATTGATGAAGAGTTATGTAAACAATATATGTGCACAGGTCCGGTCATTAGAGGATCGGGAGTTCCTTATGATATTCGTAAAGTTTATCCCTACTTAAATTACGACAGTTATGATTTTGATATTCCGACACACCCTGAAGGGGATTCTTATGCGCGCTATTTAGTTCGGATGGAAGAGATGTTACAGAGTCTACGTCTCGTTGAGCAGGGCCTTAATCGCTTAAAGCCCGGCCCGGTGATCACAAATGATCGTAAGGTTGCTTTACCTCCTCGACATGAACTTGTCAGAAGTATGGAAGCCGTCATTCACCAATTTAAACTGGTAAGCGAAGGAATTAAAGCTCCTCCAGGAGAGTTATATCAATGCGTAGAATCTGCTAGAGGTGAACTTGGTTATTACCTTGTCAGTGATGGATCGCATCGACCCTATCGAGTCAGGGTGCGTTCACCTTCATTTCCACATATTGAAGTATTGCAAAGGGTATTACCAGGCCATTTTTTATCTGATGTGGTGGTGGCAATTGCTAGTGTAGATCCAATTTTAGGAGACGTAGATCGCTAATGTTAACGGAAGAAACGAGAAAGTCTATTATAGAATTGCAAAAACGTTATCCGAATAAACGTTCGGCATTAATTCCTGCTCTTCATCTAGCTCAAGCAGAAATAGGATATCTCCCTCGCGATATTCAAAATGAGGTCGCTGAGTTATTCGATATTGATTCTAACGAGGTGAACGCTGTCGTTACTTTTTACGATATGTTTTTTGATCAACCTGTTGGAAAGCACTTGATTCACGTGTGCAAAAATCTTTCTTGCATGTTGCGAGGAGCAGATGGTGTGCTTAAAAAGATTTGCCATAGGCTCAATGTAGAGCCTCATGAGACAACAGCGGATGGAGAATTTACGGTGATCCCATCGGAATGTTTAGCCGCTTGCGATCGTGCCCCAATGGTGCTAGTCGACGACAAAGTGGTTGGTCCTATCTCAGAACAAGATGTTGAGCATATCCTTGAGGAAGCAAAAAAGAGCCCGGGACATCCTTCGCCGGTACAAATTTTGGAGGGCTATCATGCCTGAAATGCGCGTGCTAATGGCTCATGTAGATGAACCAAATCAGCATCTCATTGAAACGTATGAGCGAAATGGAGGTTATCAAGCCATTCGAAAGGCCATTCCACACATGCAACCGGATGCATTAATCGACTTAGTGAAGCAATCTGAGCTAAGAGGAAGAGGTGGTGCAGGTTTTCTAACGGGAATGAAGTGGGGTTTTGTACCGAAAAATCCTCAAATTCCTAAATATTTAGTGTGTAATAGTGACGAAAGCGAACCGGGTACTTTTAAAGATCGCTTACTCATCGAGAATGATCCGCATCAAGTCATTGAAGGGATCATTTTAGCTAGCTATGCGATTGGAGCCAAATTAGCATTTATCTATTGTCGAGGAGAATTTTACGAGGGAATCAGACACTTAGAAAAGGCCGTTCAAGATGCTAAACAAAAAGGTTATTTGGGAAATTCAATTTTAGGTTCACAAGTTTCCCTCGAAATTATCGTCCACCCAGGAGCGGGTGCTTATATTGCTGGAGAGGAAACAGCTTTGTTGAATTCTCTAGAAGGATATCGTGCAACTCCCCGTCTTAAGCCCCCATTTCCTGCTGTAGAAGGGCTTTATGGTAAGCCAACGATCATCAACAACGTGGAAACATTGTCGAATGTTGTGCACATCGTGAATCGGGGCGTTGAATGGTATAAAAGCATTGGCAAACCAAAAAATACGGGAACGAAAATCTTTCAAGTGAGTGGGCAAGTTCAGAAGCCCGGTTGTTTTGAATTTCCTCTAGGAACATCTTTGAGAGAGGTTTTAGAGGCAGCTGGAGGGATGCTTCCAGGACGTCGTTTCAAAGCATGTTATCCCGGTGGGTCTTCTTGTGCGCTCTTAACAGAGCGCGATCTAGACATTACAATGGATTTTGAAGCCTTAGCAGCTAGAAAGTCCGCTTTAGGTACAGCTTCTATTATTGTGATGGACGATACTGCGGATATGGTCAAGGTTGCTCATCGGCTTATGCAGTTCTATCAAAATGAATCTTGTGGAAAGTGTACGCCTTGTCGAGAAGGAACGCGCTGGGTAGTGCAGATGTTAGAAAGAATAGAGGCTGGAAAAGGAACCATATGGGATTTGAAGAAAATCGAACAAGTTTGCCAACACATGGAAGTAGAATCTTTTTGTCCTCTTGCTGTAGGGGCTGCACCTCCGATTGTAAGTGCGATGCGTGAGTTTAAAAATGAATTTGAAGTGTATATCCGGGGCAATCCGCAAGCCGATCGCAAACCAGAAATGAAAATAGCATATCCATATGTATAGGTAGCTTGTGCAAAAGTCTGTAGAAACAACCATGATTAACTTAACTATTGATGGGCAAGCAGTCACTGTTCCAAAAGGGACGACTGTTTACCATGCTGTTAAGCAACTAGGCATTGAAATCCCCATTTTCTGCTATCAAGATCGGATGCCTCCATTTGGAGCTTGTCGTGTATGTTTAGTGGAAGTTGAAAAAATGGCTAAGCTTCAAACCTCATGTACATTAGAAGCGACGGAAGGGATGGTCGTCCGCACACAATCAGATCCAGCAGTCGATGGGCGAAAAGCGATTCTTGAATTTTTATTAATTAATCATCCACTTGACTGTCCCATTTGCGATCGGGGTGGTGAGTGTCCTTTGCAAGATCAGGCTTTAAAGTTTGGTCCGGGAGAAAGTCAATTTTTTGAAGACAAGCGACGCTTTAAAAAACCCTTGCCCTTAGGCCATGTGCTCATGCTAGATCGTGAAAGGTGTATTACTTGTGCGCGTTGCACGCGTTTTGGAGAAATTGTGGCAGGAGATCATGCTCTAGAGTTTGTGAACCGAGGGTATCGCACGGAAGTGGGCACACCAGATAATGGTCCCGCACAATCAAAATTTATTGGCAATACGATTCAAATCTGTCCTGTCGGAGCATTGACGAGCCAAGTTTATCGTTTTAGGGCCCGTCCATGGGATAACGATCCCACGAATAGCACTTGTACACTTTGTCCTGTAGGATGTAGTACGACCATTGATTCGCGCGATGGAGAAATCATGCGGATGCGATCGCATGAGAATCCTCCTGTAAATGACATTTGGCTATGCGATAAGGGATGGTTTGGGTATGAATTTACGGCACACCGCAATCGTTTGCAGACTCCTATGATTCGGATTAATGATAAGCTTGAGCCTGCAACTTGGGATCAAGCTTTCAGTCTGATTGCTGAAAAGATTCGCGAGGCAAAACCGCAAGGGAGACTAGCTGCGTGGGGAGGGAATCCTCTAACCTTAGAGGAAAATTATTTACTGCAAAAATTGATGCGTGAAGGTGCGGCAGTTAATCATCTCGATCATCGGATTGGTATGCCAATCATCGATGAAAAAGATGAGGGAATCGCACCAGGGATGGAAGGGACGATTGGAGAATGTGAAGAGTTGGCTTATGCGGTCATTTTCGGTCTTGATCTGACTGAAGAGTTTCCGGTGATATGGTTAAGGTTAAAGCAAGCTCTTAACAAGGGTGCAATTGTGCATTATTTTGGACATTATGCTCCTGAAATGTCAGCACAATTAGCACATGTCGTCGTTCATCCACCTGGGCAAGAGCTTGAAATGATTAAACAAGCCAATGACTTCATTGATGGAATGGCAGAAAAGGGTAAAGGGGCCATCTTTGTAGGAAAGCAGTATTTGGATATGTCCAACAGAGCTCAGCTGTTATCCCAGCTCGCACAAATACGTAAACAAAGACAGGCGTGTGCTCTGCATGTGATGGAAGGAAGGGGAAATAGCATGGGCGCCCGATTAGCTGGCATGCGTCCTGATAGTGGTCCTTTTGATGAGATCATTGAAAAACCAGGAATGAATGCCAATCAGGTTTTAGAGAAAGCAGCTCAAAGTGGCTGGGATTTTCTTTATGTGGTTGGGGCTGATCCTGTGCTTAAATTCCCTTCCAAGCTTTGGAAAGCTTGCCGAAATCAATTGAAGTTCCTCGTCGTGCAAGATCTTTTCCTTACAGAAACAGCTTTGCAGGCAGATGTTGTTTTGCCTACATTATCTTTTGTAGAAAAAGAAGGCAGCTTTGTCAATATCGAAGGGCGTGTTCAAAAGCTGCATCCAGGCAAACAAGTTCCTATTGATATCTATGCGGATGGTCAGATTTTTAATTTAATTGGGCAACATTTAGGTCTGGCGCTTTCATTGGATGTCAATATTGTCGAAAAAATTCAATCGAAAATGTTGTCTCTTCCGAGAAATACAAATCTACACGTCAATGGGGTTTCGCTATTAAATCCACTTCCTATGGATGCATTTTATGCGACATTTGTCTATGCCCTGTTCGATCGAGGAAATCGGATGAAACATAATCCGCACGTCATGCATTTAGCAAAAGAGCCTTTTATTCGGATTAATCCCCTGGAGGGACAAAAACGGGGATTCATGGATGGAGATAAGGTCAGAGTTTCTAGACAAGGAAATGTCATTGTCGGATATATAAAATTAGACCGAAAGGTTGCCGAAAAAACGGCTGTATTACCGCTTGGGTTTCCCCAAGTTGCCGTTCAAGAGCTAGATTTAAATTTATTAAATGGCTTGATCGTCGAAATAAATAAAGAAGTGTAATCATGTGGGTGGATGCTGTTGAAGTTTTAATAAAGGGCTTAGTTGTTATTCTCGCTTTGATGGGCGCTGCAGCTTACATGACTTTTTTGGAGCGCATCATATTGGCTCGCCTTCAGCTGCGTATTGGACCTGATCGTGTGGGACCACTGGGATTGTTACAGCCGATTGCGGATGGAATAAAACTACTTTGTAAGGAAGGATTTAAACCCGCCGGAGCTGAAACGTTCACCTATTGGTTTGCGCCAGGTATTTCTCTCTTTACGGCATTATTTATTTTTGTGCTCATTCCCTTTGGCGGAACGGTCCATTTGTGGGGAAGAGAGGTTACTTTGCAAATTGCCAACGTGAATGCCGGGATTGTGTTTTTGCTCGCCTTTTCTTCTTTAGCGGTTTATGGGGTTGTGTTGTCTGGTTGGGCATCCAATAACCGTTATTCTTTGCTAGGCGGATTGCGTGGAACGGCTCAAATGATCAGCTATGAAATTCCGATGGGATTGTCACTTTTGACGGTTGTTTTGGCTGCTGGGACGTTGAATCTTGCCGAAATTGTGGAAGCCCAGAGGCAACATTGGTTTTTTTGGACAAATCCCATTAGCTTTTTGGTCTATCTAATTACGGGATTTGCCGAAACCAATCGGGCCCCTTTTGACTTACCTGAAGCTGAGCAAGAATTGACCGCGGGTTACCATACAGAATATGGGGGAATGAAATTTGCTATTTTCTTTTTGGGAGAATATATCAATATTTTGGCTGTTTCCTCAATAGCAGTGACTCTCTTTTTGGGGGGCTGGCACGGGCCGGGGAATATTCCGATTATCTGGTTTTGCTTGAAGGTGGCTTTCTTTGTTTTCTTGTTTATGTGGGTAAGAGCTACGTTGCCCCGTTTTCGCTATGATCAATTGATGAGTTTTGGTTGGAAAATATTGATTCCAATTGCCACCCTGAACTTGCTGGTAACCGCATACTTTATTTTGGTGTAAAATGAAAGAGACGTTCAAACAAGTTCTATCGATGTTGCGTGGTTTATTTATTGTGCTTAAGCATATGTTTATTAAACCGGTCACGATTAAGTATCCTGAAGAAAAACGCAAACTACCGGAGCGCTCACGTGGGCGCCACTACCTAACGAAATGGGAAGATGGTAAAGAGCGATGTGTTGGTTGTGAATTGTGTGCCATCGTCTGTCCAGCCCAAGCCATCTATGTCAAGCCATCTGAAAATGAGCCAAAGAATGAACATTCGCATGGCGAACGTTATGCTTCAGATTTTCAAATCAACATGCTTCGTTGTATTTTTTGTGGTTATTGTGAAGAAGCTTGTCCGACGGGGGCGATCGTTTTGGGAAATCAGTACGAGTTATCTGGGTATACACGTGAATCTCTTATCTACACAAAAGATATGTTGACGGAGAAAAATCCGGGTGATTCAGGGCGCGATCCAAAAAGGGAGATTTAATTGGTTATGTCTGGACTCCCAAATACAGCAGAATGGGTTTTTGGTACCATTTTGATTTTATCGTCTCTTGGTGTGATTTCATCTCGCAAGCCCATTTATGCAAGCCTTTCATTTTTAATGACATTATTGGCTTTAGCAGGATTGTATCAGCAGCTTTCTGCCCAATTTATTGCTGTCATGCAGGTTTTGGTGTATGCTGGTGCTATTTTAGTCATTTTTATGTTTGTGATTGTCCTTTTTCAGGATGCTCACGAAAAAATTGCACTTTTCAAAGCAAAAAGTTCACCTCCTTTATTGTTTGCAGCCGGAGGGTTATTCTTATTCACGATGTTATTTCTCAGCGAACGCTTTTATAACCTTAAGACATCGAATGGACCATCAGAAGAGTTCGGAACGGTTGAAACACTTGGAAAAGCGCTTTATGCGGATTTCTTTTTTCCTTTTGAAGCTGTCACTTTGCTATTTTTGATTGCAGTCATTGGAGCGGTGTTTATTGCAAGGAAGGGGGATTAATGGATATATTGCTGATCATTTTTATCAGCTTGGCCATGTTTTCGATTGGAATCATTGGTGTATTGGCTCGGCGGAACGCACTGATTTTTATTCTATCCATCGAATTAATGCTCAATGCTGCCAACTTGCTTTTCGTAGCCTTTGCCTATCATTGGGGAAACGAAATCGGATTAGTTTGGGTTTTCTTTGTCTTGGTTGTAGCTGCTGCTGAAGCGGCTGTGGGGCTTGCCATTATGATTAACTTGTTTCGTACAAAACAGGTGGTGGATGTGGATCAATTCAATGTGTTGAGAGGATAAAATGCCATATGCCATTTTGATCGGACTTTTTTTACCACTTGCAGGTTTCTTAACACTTATGTTTTCCTCCGATTTTATTGGAAGACGTTTGACCGGTGTGATTGCTTGCACAACCCTATTTATTTCGTTTCTCTGTTTTTCAGGTGTTGTTTACCACTACGTACAAACAGATTTGAAACCGTTTAATTTAGAGCTATACCAATGGATTTCAACAGCAAAAATTAAAGCCGATTTTTCTTTGCACATTGATTCTATTTCGCTGTTGATGACTTTAATTATTACGGGGGTTGGATTCCTTATTCATCTCTATTCGATTGGATATATGGGCCACGATAAAGATTATGCGCGGTACTTTGCCTGCTTAAACTTTTTCGTATTCGCCATGTTATTGTTAGTCTTAGCTGCAAATCTACTGCTTTTGTTTGTTGGTTGGGAAGGAGTTGGACTGGCTTCTTATCTTTTGATTGGGTTTTGGTACGAAAGTTCGGCAGCAGCGGCGGCAGCAACAAAAGCTTTTGTAGTGAATCGCATTGGAGATTTAGGTTTATTACTTGGACTTCTATTAACATTCTATCTTTTTGGGACAAGTGACATTACAGAAATTTCTCAGCGAGTTTCACAAGGCTTTTTGGTTGGGGCACCTATCCTATCTGTTTTGACCCTTTTATATTTTGTGGGAGCGGTCGGAAAATCAGCGCAACTTCCTTTACACGTGTGGTTGCCAGATGCGATGGAAGGCCCTACTCCAGTTTCGGCCCTTATCCATGCGGCGACAATGGTGACTGCGGGTGTATATCTCGTTGTCAGGATGCGATATGTTTTTTTAGCAACGCCTGATACCATGCATTTTGTAGGATATGTAGGAGCGGCTACAGCATTGTTTGCTGCATTATGTGCATTGGGACAAACCGATCTTAAACGAGTTTTAGCTTATTCGACGGTGAGTCAATTGGGTTATATGTTTTTAGCTTGTGGTGTTGGGGCCTTCTATGCGGCCATGTTTCACTTAACCACACATGCCTTTGTGAAAGCACTCCTTTTCCTTTCCGCTGGTAACGTTGTGCATGCGATGGAAGGGAATACAGACATGCGCAAGATGGGCGGGTTGTACAAGTTTTTACCTAAAACCAATATTCTTTTTTTAATTGGTGTATTGGCTTTGTCCGGTATCCCTCCTTTTTCCGCATTCTTTAGTAAGGATTTGATCCTTGAAGAAGAGTACCTCGCAGGCTTTAAAAAGCTATTTTACATTGGATTATTGACTTCGCTTTTAACAGCTTTTTACTTAACACGCGCCTATTGTCTAACCTTCATAGGAAAAATGCACATTGAAGAAAAGATCTTAAAGACAATCAATGAGGTTCCTCGAGTCATGATTTTGCCAGTCGCTTTGCTGGCTTTTTTATCAATTGTAGGGGGATTCCTAGGATTTGGAATTGGTGAACAAACCCCACTGGAATATTTCTTGGCAGGGCACGATCCTAGCATGGAAGATAAAGTGTTGGAAGAAAATATTTTCTTCTCTCCTGAGACATGGCTATCCATTATAGGAGGGATTTTAGCTGTTTGTGCGGCAGTCATTGCTTACACACGCTATACAGATGATCTAAAAGGCCCTCTTCCTTTGCTTAATAAAGCCTTTTATGTCGATACCATTTATGAAAAAGGGATTATAAGACCTTTAAAAGCTTTGGCACAATCAATTACAAGCTTTTTTGAACCCCGTTTATTTGATGACTCGATAAAAATTTTAAGTCATGGTGTGCAAAGGGGTGCTGGTTATTTACAGAAAATTCAAAGCGGGCAGATTCGCTCATACGTGGCATGGATGGCTATGGGAATGGTCATTTTGATTTTTTACTTAGGATTTTGAAGGATATCATGCAAACGTTACTATGGTTGTTTTTGATTCCATTTTTGGCTGCCATTTTGATGATCATTATGCCAAGAGGATCAGGAAAATTTTTAAAAGGAATCGCTTTTTTATTCAGTCTTTTGCCGTTAGGAATATTACTGTACCATCATGCGAATTTGAATGGATCCTCTGTTCAGCTACCTTGGCTGCATCCTCTATCGATTGAGTTTTACTTGCATGTGGATTCGCTGTCATTGCTCTTCCTTTATTTAACGGCGATCATCATCCCCATAGCGATCTTATCTGCTTGGGATGCTTTGTCATTTCCTCGTACCTTTTATGCCCTTGTGTTAATTCTACAAGGACTTTTGATTGGATTTTTTACCGCGAGGGACTTAGCTCTTTTTACAATTTTTTGGGAAGGCATGCTGATTCCTCTCTACTTCATTATTAATTTGTGGGGAGGAGCTCAGCGACAATCGGCCGCACTTAAGTTTTTAATTTACATGATTGCTGGTTCCGTTTTGATGGTCTTAGCTGTTCTTTCCCTTTATTTTAGTTCAGCCACAAGTGGTATGGGCACTTTTAATCTGGATGCTCTTGCTAAAATAACCTCACATATTTCGTATACTCCCTGGCTTTGTGCTGTTTTTCTTTTAGCATTCTCAGTCAAAACACCTCTGTTTCCATTTCACGCCTGGTTGCCTGATGCTTACTGTCAAGCCTCCACACCGGGAACCATTCTGCTTTCCTCTCTACTTTCAAAAGCAGGGATTTATGGCATTCTACGCATTAGTTATGGATTATTTCCGCTAATTATGCAGAAATGGAATCCGTGGTTATTAGGATTTGCCATAGCAGGCGTGTTCTATGGGGGATTAGCCGCTTGGCGTCAAAAAGATTTTAAACGCTTAATTGCTTATTCAAGTCTTTCCCATGTCAATTTTATTTTGGCAGGTCTGTTTATCTGGAACCAAGCTTCTCAGTCTGGTGCCATTTTGCAAGCCTTAAACCATGGCTTGACGATTGCAGGTCTTTTTCTGGTGATCGGGTGGTTAGAAGAAAGATTAGGAACGACTTCTATGCTTGAAACAAGTGGATTAGCGAAGTACTTTCCCCATCTTTGCTGGATTACGATGATTTTTGTATTGTCATCCGTGGCTCTACCAGGCACTAATAACTTCATCGGAGAGTTGCTCATTCTTTTTGGGTTGTTCAGTAAAAATCCTTGGTTGGCTGGATTTTTGGGTTTGACCGTGATTTTATCTGTTATTTATATGCTTCGATTCATGCAAAAAGTCTACTTTGAAAATCCCACTCAGCTTAAACAGATCTGGAGTGATGTGCGAGGAAAGGAATTTATGATCGTTTTTCCTTTGATTGCTTTGATCTTATGGATTGGTCTTTATCCTGAGCCCGTATTGAAACAAATTGAATCCATTTCACATATTTCCGCACTCACCGAACCGCAGGAGACTCAATGAATACGGTGCTGCATTTTGCTGACTTTGCTTCTATCAGCCCGCTAGTGATCCTATTAATAGGGGCTCTTTTACTCATTCTGATTGAGAGTTTTTCTGAAGTGGTATCCAGAAAAGGAGCTTTTTATGTGACTTTAGCGGTAATTTTAGTCGCTCTTTGGGCTACCTTTAATTCTCCTCCTGTTGAACATCCCATGTTGGCTCCTTGGTTGCAGTTTGATGCCATTGGACGCTACTTTACAGCATTATTTTTGTGTATTGGCTTGGGTGTGGCTTGCCTATCTTCGACATTTTTTCAACGGTTTGAAGCCTCAAGAGGGGAATTTTACTTTTTACTAATTTCCTCAATTTTTGGATTGATCTTAATTGCCACTGCTGTGGATTTCTTAGTGCTATTTTTGGGATTGGAAACTCTTTCCATCGCGCTTTATATTTTATGCTGTTACATGAAAAAATGGTCGATTTCGCAAGAAGCGGCGGTTAAGTATTTTTTAATGGGATCTATTGCAGCAGCCATCCTGCTTTATGGAATTGCGTTAATTTATGGTGCAACGGGTACAACACATTTTAATGCCTTATTATCAGGTTACCAAGGACTTCATTCTGTTACAGATAAAACCTTATTTCTAAGTGGTATCGCTTTGGTAACCATGGGGATCGCCTTTAAGGCCGCGATTGTACCTTTTCATGTCTGGGCTCCCGATGTTTATGAAGGAGCCTCTACGCCTGTGACCGCCTTTATGGCAGTAGGAACTAAAGCAGGAGCTTTTGCTGCTTTCGTACGCCTCTTTTTTGGCGTTTTGCCCCAGTTTGATCCGGTTTGGAATGAGGGAATTGCTTGGTTAGCCTATCTGACACTGATCTATGCGAACTTTTTGGCATTGCGCCAAACGCAATTGCGTCGCTTTTTTGCGTACTCAGGAATTTCACACGCAGGATTTTTGCTCATCCCTTTAGCAGCAGGAACACCTGAAGCGTTGCCTGCATTGCTATTTTATTTGGTCGTTTATGTCATCGCCACTTTAGGTTGTTTTGCTGTACTTGCTTTTTTGGATGAGCGAAGTGAAGGAGTCGTCATGCAAGATTTGCACGGCTTATTTAAACGTTCACCGGTATTGGCAGGAATTTTTATTGTGTGTCTTTTAACGCTCGGTGGCATTCCACCAACGGTTGGATTTTTTGCGAAATTTTATGTGTTTAAAGTAGCTTTTCAGGCAGGTTACTATGGTTTGATTATTGTCGGACTTCTGACCACCATTTTGTCAGCCTATTACTATTTAAGAATCATTGCGATGATGCTTTCAGAAGCCCCATCAGAAAACGTCTCGCCTTTATATTCCTGGCCCGCAGCAGCTGTCGGTGTTATTTCGTGCACTTTACTAGTCCTTCTATCATGCTATCCTGCTCCTTTATTTGCTTTATTGAATTGGGGAACGTGATTTTCAGATGAATAGTGCAAAGCATTATGGCTAAAAATAACCCTTCAAGCTTGTGCGATTCATTTTCAAAGCTTTGGTCTATATTAAGAATAAACGCGTTTGCTTGATCATCATAGAAGTCTTTAGCAAGACATTATATTTCATGGAAAAATCTCTCCGTATATGAAGGTTTTAGCGTTGACGTAAGATGCGGCATATGTAAAAGATGGTATAATCCCCAAAAACAATCGGGACTATGTCCTCACAAGATAATAAAAAAGTAGCTTAATTATAGGCCATATTAAAAAATGTGGCCATTTTTGAAAAATTCAAATGCATTTAAATAAAACAGTCATTTTTCTTTTCATAGAGCTTCTAAGCAAAAATCTTGCTTTTGGGAATTTCAAAGCAATAGAAACGATTAAATCTGAAATGGGGGACGATGATTTTAACGAGTTAAAAAAAACATTTGTTTTTATTTTCAAAAATAATGAACTCGCATATACTCTTTTTGGAGAAAAACCGCTTTCTTTTTGTTCTATCGGCTCTAATCTCTTTATTGATTTTTATTCAACTCGCTCGATAGTGAGTTTCTGGAATTTTAATTCGCTTAACTTGCAAAAACCCTTTAGAGCCCTTGAAAAAATTAAAAAATTCATTTCCTCTAATTTTGCCCTTATTCTTGATAAGGACTCAGGTTTATTCATTCTGATAAATAAACCTGAATTTACAAAAGTTTTTAACGAAAATTTAAATCTGATACAAACGACTTTGAAACAAAGAATAACGGCGGATGAATTTATCGAAAAGTTAGAAAAGAAAGAGATTAATTTTCCTTCCAATGAAAATCATTTAATAACGGGTATACTACTGGGATATGGTACGCATAATTCAATCATATTCGTCGAAGAATTTGTGTCTGGATCAGAGGGAGTTTACTCCGGTATTCAAAAAACACTTCGAGAAGAGACTATAAAGTCTCAGGCTTTTCGAGATCGAGATGAAAGATTGCTAGTCGTTCAATCTGTAAATTTTGCTGTAGACAACTCTCATCCCGAAACCATTGCTTTACGGGAGAAGTATAATCAGATGGAAAAAAAAGTAATCGAAATTTACAAAAGCCCTGATTGGTTCGAAAAAACCCTTTCAAAGCTTACTGAAGAGACATTCAAACAATGTGACCGCTTTTAAAAATTCAAATGCTTTTAAATAAAACACTCATTATTCTTTTAATTTTTTCATGAATACACTAAGTAAAAATTTTGCTTATGGTGATTTTCAAAAAATAGAAATGATTAGGTCTGAATTAGGGGATGATGGCTATGAAGAGTTAAAAAAACTTTTTCATACATTTTCAAAAACAATGCGCTTGCTTATACCCTTTTGGGGAAAAGCCCCTCTCTTTTTGCTTTGTTGAGCCTAATCCCTTTATTGATTTTTATTCAACACGGTCATTAGTAAGTTTCTGGAATTTTAATTCTCTTAATTTACAGAAGCCGTTTAAAGTTCTCGAGAAGATTAAAAAATTTATCTCTTGCGATTTTGCCCTTATTTTTGATCAGGGCTCAGATCTATGTATATATTGATCAATCGGTACGAATTTACAAAAGTTTTTAGCGAAAATATAAATCTCATACAAACTGCGTTGAAACAAAAGTTATCTGCCGAAGAATTCATAGAAAAATTAGAAAGATGGGAACTTGATTTTCCTACCTGCAAAAATCATTTGATGACAGGTATTCTTCTTGGTTATGGCGTGCATAATTCCTCTCTTTTTGCGGAACGATTGGCTCTTGAATTTGATCTAGGAATTCAAAGAGAACAAACTCAATTTTTTGAAGATTGCGATGAAAGATTGTTAATCGTTCAATCTGTAAACTTTGCCGTAGATAACTCTCATCCGAAACAGTTGCTTTAAGAAAAAAATATAATCAGGCGAAAAAAAAGGGAGTCGAGGTTTTTAAAAATCGTAATTGGTTCAAAAAGACACTCTCAAGGCTTACTCAATAAGTGATTTTATAGAGTTGATTATATCTCAAGATTTCGTTAAATTCCGGTCCATTAAATTTATTCTCTAGTTACGGCATGCAATAATACGGCAAAGGTTCTATGCAAATACATGATATTGACAGCGTGAATACTGAAATTTTTTCCATATTATGGGAAGGATCTCTGACTCAACTAGAGAATAGAGATGGGCTTTTAGCTGCTACCATAAAGCGAAAGGTTGTCATTGGGCAACTCTCTGACGAAGAAAAGTTGGAACTTGAAACGACCGTTGGTAAGATGGAAAGAGTTTTTCTTGAAGCTTTTGGTTGTGGAGATTTTATGCGTTGCATGCCTCTTTGCGAAGAAAGAGTTGTTTCCTATCTTTTGCCTACAGAGCGCTCTGCTAAAACGGACGAACTTAACTTTGAGCATCATGTACGCCTAATGCTTTTTGCTCTATATGGTAAAAAGGAAAAGATTTTATTAACATCAGACCAGATTAAAAAAGTTACCGTAGTCGCAAATGGAATTTTATCAGGTTCTCCACAACCTCTTCCCTTACGAGAAGCGACTTACAAAGTCACAAAGACTTATGAAGCATTTCTGTTGCTTAAAGAGGAAATTAGCCAGTGCAAAGGGGAATGTCATCTTGTGTGGAATAAAGAATGGTTTTCTAGTATTTCACTTTCGAGTAGTTGTGCCTTTTGCAATCCAAAAGTTATTCAGAAACAAGATGTTTTAGAAACCCCCTTCAATCATATCATTTCTAATTCAAAACCATATACAGAGCCTGAACATCATCTGATGATCATTCCAAAAAGGCATATTACAACCATTTCTGTAAGTAGTCCTGAAGAAATTTTAGATAAATATTCGTGTTTTTCTAAAATGTGTTCTATCGTTAATAATTATTTTGTATGTCCAGAGGTTGTTGTAGTCACTAAAATCGGTCGCAAAAGTGGGCAGACACAATCGCACCTTCATGATCATGTCATTGCTTTTTCTTCTGACACACTGCAGCCGTGGATGACAAATTGGGCTTATGAATTTTGCCAAGAACCAAATCCATCTCCAGCCCTAGATGAGAGCCAATTAAGAATGGTTCAAAATAAGTGGTCTCAGCTTTTCATGGAAAACTCAGAAGTTAAACCATAATCACTTTCGGATCTTTGTAGTGAGATTTTGGAATCAGGAAAAGCTAAATTAATGAAAGGATGATGAAAGTTGATGTGCTGCAATTTGAGTATAAAGAATCAAGAGGCATCCTTAGCTTTAAAAAGATATTCTTTATATTTTGATGAAAGCTCTAAAGAACAACATACAATTTAAAAAACTTGAATTTTTTCTTTTCATTTTCCTAAAATGATTTTTGGTAAATTAAATTTTTACTTCTAGCAAATCCCCAGGTCTAAATGAGAACAATTTTTCTATATTATTTTCTGATTTTTAACTGTTTTCTTTTTGCTGAGAATCCTTCTTCTGATCCCTTAGAGAAATGGATTCAGGCCACTTCTTTTATGGGAAATAAACAGTATACAGAGGCTATTGACAGCTATACGCAAGCCTTATCTTCCTTTGATGGTGTTTTGGATAAAGACCATTTTTACGTACTCGTTGACAGGGGTCATGCATATTTCGAATTGGAAAGCTATCAACTGGCAATTGAAGATTTCTCCGCAGTCATCGAATCCGATTTAACGCTTCCTATTGATAAAATTCGAGCCACGAAAGGTCGGCTAAAATGTTTTGCTGAATTAAATCTCTACGAAAATTTTAAAAATGATTATGTGTACATTTGCGAAAATGATCCAAGCTATCCTGTTGTTGAAATGAATGATAAATTCGTTGTAATCAGAAATTTAAGTAACTTTACTGAACAAATCAGGACGTTTTTTTGTGATTGTTTAGTCAGCTTTGGGATCTGCAAGCAGGAAGATATCATTTTTTATGATTCAGGGATTTGCATAATAAAAAGAAGTGATCCTCAAGAGGAAGAGGAGTTTTGTATCCATGTACATCAAGCACATTTAGAGCATGAATTTGATTTAAAAGTGGTAGATGAAACTCACGGCTTTATACACCATCAGATCCAACTCATCTATTCGCTTCTTCACGACCTATATTTTAAATTCTATCAATTATTGAAAGAAGTCTTTTAGTCAATAATGGCCTTAAAGCCTAAACATATGAACTAAATAAGAAAATTATGAAAATATAGAGGCTATACAGGGATCGTTGAATATGATGATGAAGCCAAAATTTTTCATGGAGATGTTTTGGGAATCAAGGCTATCATTACTTTCCCAAAGTACGACTGACAGCGAGATTGAAAAGACTTTTAAGGATTCAGTGGATGATTATCTAGCATTTTGCAAAGAGCAGGAAGAAGATTTCGACAGACCTTTTGAGTAGACTGAATCCTAATGCAGATTGACGAGATTCTCTCCATTCTTCTTTAGAGCTTTAGCGGCATACATTCCGAAAAAAAACTTGAGAATTAACCAAGTGAGATTGTTAAAAATCCTAATCTTATAAAAATTTAATTACTTACTGGAAAGTAATAATTGAATTGTTCATATAGAAATGAAAAAAGATAGAGGAGTTCTTATATGGATATTTCACATTTTTTAGCACGCTTGCTTGGAGTGATGTTGGTTGTTATTTATGGCAGTTATTTTTTAAATAGGGCTTTTTATAGACGCCTTTGGCAAGATGTACTAGACCATCCTGCTATCATTATTCTTTCTGGTTTCATCACTTTGCTATGCGGATTACTTGTTGTGCTTTCTCACGACATTTGGATTCCAGACTGGAGAGGCTTAATCACTTTCCTCGGATGGTTGATGGTTTTTGCTGGAATTGCTCGTTTAGTATTTCCTGCGCAGGTGGCCCAATTTGGACAAAATCTGATTAAAAAAGATGGTTCTTTTCTGGATATTATTTCCGGAATTATGTTCCTGATTGGCTTATATTTACTCTACGTTAGTTTTTAAAATCGCAATAAATGCAGGCTGTACTAAAAAGCTAGACAGCTGAGCTTTTATTTTGTTAAACTTACGTGCTATTAACGAACATTCTTAAGGGAAATTTTTATGGCATATGTGAGTACAAACGAGTTTAAGCAAGGACTCAAAATTGAAGTAGAAGGGCAACCTTATACAATTGTTGCAAATGAATTTGTTAAGCCAGGTAAAGGGCAGGCATTTAACCGTGTTAGACTTAAGCATTTGATGACAGGTCGCGTAATTGAGCGCACGGTTAAATCAGGAGACAAATTTGAACTTGCTGATGTCGTGGAATCGGAAATGCGCATGCTCTATAAAGAATCCGATGGCGTTGTTTTCATGGATGACAAAACATTCGAGCAAATCAAGATTGCGAACCAGAACATTGGGGATACAATGGATTGGCTCATGGAAGATATTCTTTACGAGATTATTTTCTATAAAGGCGAGCCTGTTACTGTAGAGCCTCCAACATTCATGGAAATGGAAATTGTTGAGACTTCTCCTGGCATTCGCGGTGATACATCCGGAAGGGTTTTAAAACCTGCAGTGACAGCAAGTGGCGCAAAGGTTCAAGTGCCAATCTTCATCGACCAAGGTGAAATTGTAAAAGTTGATACACGTACTGGTGAATATGTTTCACGAGCTTCTTCCTAAATAGGCGCTATGAATAAAATTGCACTTCTTAAAGATCGTGCTCAGATGTTATCCAGAGCGCGACAATTTTTCTCTCATCGTGGAGTTTTAGAAGTTGATTGTCCAATGATTAGTCGATATGCCGCTGTAGATGAGCATATCGACTTAATTCCTGTGCAATATGCGGGGGCAAACCGCAGATATTTGCACTCTTCCCCAGAATATGGAATGAAGCGCTTAATTGTGGATGGGATGGGAGATATCTATCAGCTTGCGCATGTTTTCCGTGATGGGGAGTATGGCCGTAAACATAATCCAGAATTTATGATGGCTGAGTGGTATCGTCTGGGCTTTTCTTTCAATGAGATGATCCTCGAAACAGTGGATTTCATGCGTCTTTTTCTAGGGGACATTCCCTTTACTTCGATGACTTATCGAGAAGCCTTCCAAAATTTTGCAGGTCTTGATTATCATCAAGCAACGACAAAAGAGCTGCGTCAATATATTCATGATGCGGGAATCGACCAAATTCATTCCATAGCGGGTGAAGATAAAGATGGTTTGCTGAACGTCATCTTGGGGCTTGTGATAGAGCCTCAGTTAGGTCGAAATGGCTTGTTTGTTCTTTCTCACTATCCCGCTTCGCAAGCTGCTTTGGCTCAGACTGTGACGCATGACGATGAGCATGTAGCGGAGCGTTTCGAAGTCTATTTTGAAGGTGTTGAACTGGCTAATGGCTATCATGAATTGGCGAATGCCCAAGAGCAGCGTCAACGTTTTATTGAAGCCAATAAGCATCGTGAAGAGCGACTAGGAAAAGAGCCTTTACCTATTGATGAGCATTTTTTGGCGGCTTTGGAAAAAGGGTTGCCCAACTGCTGTGGTGTGGCTGTGGGCTTTGATCGTCTCATGATGTTGCGGCATCACTGTTTGTCTCTGGCGGAAGTCATCCCTTTTGATTGGAGTTTAGCTTAGCAGATTTTGCCTTGTGATTGGCTTCGATTTCTTCCAAATGAAACTTATGTAAAAAGCGGTGAAAAATGGGGGCAAAAATTAGCCCTAAGGCAAAGATAAAAGCTAAGCCGCTGTAGAGTGCATAAAAACCCGCAAATAATTTCCCACCTGAAGTTTGAATGGCTCCGAGAGGTCCCATTCCAGACAAAATCATCGCCGCATTTGCAAAAGAATCGATCCAAGGCATTTTTTCAAAATGATGGTAGCCCATCATCCCGATACATAATGAAAAGCTTATAAAACTCATTGCCCAGATAAGATTGCGTAGGAGCCGTAAATAAAAGGCCCTACGCGGTAGAAGTGGCGATTTTGCATGTTCGTACATCGAAAACCTTAAAAAGCGATTTGACTTCCTGATGCCCTGACAATGACTCGGGCCATTTGATTAGGGATGTAGTGATAAGGAAGAATTTCCAAGTCTACAACTTTAATGGTTTTAAAATCTGCACCTTTTTGAATGGCTAGTTGAATGGATTGCTGTCGCAAATCTTCTAAAACTTTTTCCCGCTCCACCAAGGAGACAACCGTATCGACCGTTGCTGAAATTTCTGCTAAAGCCGCTCCAAATGCATTTGCCACATGGGCATAGGGAGGGATAATGCATCGTCCACCCAAAAGGTTTTTGGGGAGCAAAGAAGCGCCTCCTCCAATCATCACAATAGGGAGGGATCGTTCCTCTGGGCTGATATTGGAGATGAGATCATAGATTTTTCTTAAAGCCTCGTCCATCACAACCTTGCAACCGCGGTGAGAGAGGGTGACGTTTTTTGGACGTGCACCAGGGATATCTAAATGACCAAGCGCTAGTGCTACATCTGTTAAGGTGAGTTGCTTTCCACCAAATGAGACAGATTCAATAAAGGTGCGATTTCCGCAGCTTTTAGAGTCAATTTCTACCTTATTGCGTTCGATTGTGACGTGGCTACCTCCACCTAGTCCAATAGAACAAACATCAGGAATGGAAAAATTTAAGCTAATTCCACCAATTTTTGAATTATTTAAACATTGTCTTGGAATACCGCGACGAATCACACCAATGTCTGTAGATGTACCGCCAATATCAATAATAATCGCATCATCGATCTGAGCCAGTTTGGCACCTCCTATGAATGAATTAGTAGGTCCCGCGGAAATAGTTAAAACAGGATATTCGATGGCGTGTGCAAGATCTAAGATGCTTCCATTATTTTGCGTCACCCAAATGGGACAGGCAATACCTAAGTCACTGCAGGTGACCACAAGGTTTTTGAAAACATTTGACATGACAGATTTCAAGGCTGCATTCAAAATGGTTGAATTTTCTCTTTCAACGAATCCTGCACCGCCAATTTGATGAGACAAGGAAATCGGAATTTTGCCCTTTGTGACTTCTTGGCTGATTTCTTTGGCAAGGAGTTCGTGGCAGGGATTAAGAGAAGCAAACACCCCTACAATTGCTAAACTTTCCATCTTTTGTTTCTGGAGATTTTCGACTGCTTTGCGGATTTGTGGAGGATTAATGGGCGTAATCAAGTCACCATTGCATTCAAAGCCCCCATCGACTGTTTCCGTTCCGACATAAAGGGTATCACGTAACTCTTGTGGCCAAGAATAGCAGGAGGGGAGAGATTGAGGGTGATGCCCAGCTATGCGGATGACTCCAACACGATTAAGATGATGCCTTTGATGGATGGCATTGACCGCCTGGGTTGTTCCTAAAAAAATCCCTGAAATATCCTCTCCCTTGATTTTTGTGTCATTCATGATTTGCTTTAGGCCAACGCGAATGCCATCATTCACTTCTCGAGTCGTCGCAACTTTGGTGTAAGCTGTGATTTTTGTTTCAGAATTGACAAGCACAACATCAGTATTTGTTCCACCTATATCAATGCCGATTTTGTATCTTTGTTTTTTCATAGATATTTTCTCAGGTTAATGCCAAGGCTTTTTGTTTGCTTTTTTGGATAGGCAAATAATCTGTCTCATATCCAAAATAACGAGGTCCCACGACGGAAAGCCCTTGCTTTGTTGTCCAAATAGAAGGAGAAGGCAAGGCAATCAGATTGACTTTTAAACCAAATCGAAGTGACTCACTTGTAATAGGTTCTCCAGTTTCTTGTTCCATTAGCATGATGATGTCTGGAGTGGTGGCCAAGATTTTTCCATTGCATTTAGCCAGCAAATATTCATTTTGAAAGCAAATTTCCATACGGTCATTTTTATTTTGGATCACCACATTTCCTTTTTGAAATCCCTTAGAAATGGCTCGATCAATATCGGTAATTTTACCAGATCCTATCCAAAAACCTTTACACAGTGTTAACACGGCTTCTAGCGGATCTGTACCGGCAGCTTTTGCTTCACGATGAACTTTTCCGATAGATAAGGCACGAGACATACTTTTGGGGATTGTGTATTTTTCTGCTTCGTCTGCTGACATCGGACGATCCGCAAAAACACCCCAAGATCCAATCGAAATCGTGATTTGACGGGCTATTTTTTCTAGCGTTAGGGGTGTTTGTGCATTGATAATCACAGAATTTCCCCGCCAGTCTGAAATAAATGCAGGGGCGGAAGGAAGTCCTAATAAGCGATTCGAGCACATTTGCACTTCAGGAAATGCGCGACCCATCAGGTCGGCATCTAGAATGGGAAGACCTAATTGATTGGCAACCATGATAGGAAAAAAGGCATTGCTTCCAGCAGCTTCACATGGCATTAAGACCGTAACTTTTTTGCCCGTCACATTCTCCACGTCTCGAATGAGAGAAATATATTCAAGCCCTGTAGGGAATTTTTCTGTTTCAACTAAGGGTGCTCCAATCATCCCCATGGGAAGAACTAGATCATCAGGCTTGAGTTCTGAACTCTTAATCATCGAAACAGGGCCTAACTTTTCCATGAGATGCTTTGTCATCATGTAAAAATAGGCGGGATCACCACCACCACCAGAGCCTAAAATAGCACTTCCAATGGTGAGATCATCTAGTTGATCAAGCGTAAGCTTTTTCATGTTGTTTTCCACTCAATAAAATTAAAAATGTTCCCAAATGAGCTGCGATGGCTGAATCGATTGTTGAAACAGCCGTAATCGCGATCCCATTCATGCTCAAAATACCTGCAACTGTGCCTAAAAACCAGGCAGCAAAATGCCAAGGGTAATCTCTTGAGGTGATCGGTTGTCCGGAGATGCGCATCATCAGATAACGGGTAATAATCACGGTTCCCATGCTTGTGACGACTATTCCCATTCCTTCTAAAATCAAACTTAAATGTTGAAGCAAATCGAAGTTTGCCAATAAGGTTCCGAGAACTCCAAATATTAGAATCGTGATGTTAAAGGAATGATTAAGATTTGGAAAAATAGAGCGTGCGCTTGTGGCTCCGGAGTAAAGATTCATATTATTTGTGGTCCATCCTGCTAAAATGAGAAATAGGGATACCCAAAGATTCCATAATGGACCGTTGTATCTTTTGAGCACTTCTATGATGTTTCCTGTTTTCCCTGCTGCAAGATAAACACCAATGGATTCCAAAATGGGCATAGCTAAAATGAACATAATAAAAATACTCGTCATTCCATCCTTAGATGAACGTGCGTGGCGCATAAACGTTGGCAGGTCGATGACATAAACGATAGCCATTCCCATAATTGCAGAGATTGCAGCAAAAGTTAGGGGAAGATGATTGGTTTGAGTTGTATCTGAATCCGCTGTATACCACGCATATCCGAGAGTTAAAAGAAGTAGAGGCATGCTGATATTGCTAATGATTTCCATGGCTCGAATGCCGTAAAAGACAACAAATGTAATAAGGAGGCCTAAGAGAGTATTGGCAATGCATTCGATGAAAGGACCTTCAGAATGAATATGAAGGATATCGAGGAGGCTTAAGCTCATCACTTTTAATTGAACGGAAAACCATACTAAAGTGGATAAGGACATTGTTAATGCGAAAAAGGAAACTCCTTTTTTACCAAAATATTCAATAGCGTTTTCCATTGTCGTTTTGCGATTTTCGCAAGCCATGTGGGTGATCACTAAAGCCATAAGTAAGAGAATGGCATTCCCTAATAAAATCCCACATATAGCAGATGCGAAGCCATATTGTTGATTCAGGGTTTGTCCAATCATAATCATTGGAAGGCACACGACACCTCCAATTTGAATGCTAGAGAGTTTCCACCAGTTTTGTTGTTCGATCATAATTTGCCTGTTTCTTTTAAAGGGTTTAATTTGCAACTTTTCGAGTCTAATAAATTCAGAGCTTTCCTAGGGGATTGCGTGAATTTTCTGCACGTAGAGATAAGCTTTTAGGCCATTAAAAATAATTTTAAAAAGGCAATAAACAAATAGTATTTTAAATTTTTAATAAAAACTGTAAGCAGTAAATCAGATTACCTCTTAGTAGTCAATTAAAAATAAGAAAAATTTGGAATGGGGTTTTTGAAAAAATAACTAGGTTAATTTATTTTTTTAAATTAAAAATAGAACTTAATCGTTTATTGTATCGAATGCTGTTTAGCATTGACTCTCAACTTCAGATAAAAGTACTATGTGGGGCTTACATTATTCAATCCCACTATAGTGAGAATTTCTATGAACAATTCACTCAAAAATATCCCGGTATTTATCCTGTGTGGAGGATTAGGGACCCGCATCAAAGAAGAAACTGAATTCAAGCCCAAACCCATGGTTCCCATCGGCAATTACCCTGTTTTGTGGCATATTATGCATTTGTATAGTCGGCAAGGATTCAAAAAATTTGTGTTGTGTACGGGATTTAAATCTGAGGTGATTAAGGCTTATTTTTTAAATTATGCTTCCATGAACAGTGATTTCACTGTTGATCTTAAATCCAACAATTTAACTGTTCATTCCATTGACCATGAGGAAGATTGGGAAGTTACTGTCGCTTATACCGGCGAGAAGACTATGACAGGTGGCCGTGTTGCGATTGCTGCTGAAAAGTACTTATTGGATGCTGAACATGCTGCAGTGACATATGGGGATGCTTTAACTGATGTGAACTTGAGAATGGAATTTGATTTTCATCGTGCTCATGGAAAGCTAGGAACCGTATTGGGAGTCAATCCCCCCTCTCGTTTTGGTGAAATTCGTTTAAATGGAGACAATGTAGAGGAGTTTGCTGAAAAACCGGAATTTAAAGAGAAGTGGATTAATGGAGGGTTCTTCTTTTTTAAAAGAGAATTTTTCACCAAATATTTAATCAAAGATGAAGAGTGTGTATTGGAAAAGCAGCCTCTTGTTAACCTTGCCAAAGATGGGGAATTAAATATGTATCGACACAGAGGTTTCTGGGCATGCATGGATACGCAGAGAGAGAGAGACCATTTGAATGAGCTTTGGACTTCGGGGCATGCGCCATGGGTTCGTAGCTTACCTTTTGTCGAGATGCATCCAAACCTACTAATGAAGGACAAATCGAAATGATTAACTATTTTGGCGATGTATTTAAAGGGTTACCAGTCCTGATAACAGGCCACACCGGATTTAAAGGTTCTTGGCTTTCCATTTGGCTGCAAGCATTAGGAGCTAAAGTTATTGGGTATAGTTTACCGGCTCCTACCCAACCAAGCCATTTCTCAATAACCCATCTCGATCAAAAGATGGTGCATATCACTGGGGATATTTGTCATTACGACAAAATTTATGATACCATTCAAGAACATCAACCCGCTTTCGTTTTCCATTTAGCCGCGCAATCGCTTGTATTAAAATCATATACAGATCCCAAAGAAACCTTCGATGCTAATGTGGGGGGCACAGTTAATGTGTTGGAAGCTGTGCGAAATAGTGAGTGCGTGAAAGGCTGCTTAGTCATTACGACAGATAAATGTTATGAAAATAAGGAATGGACATGGGGCTACCGTGAAAACGATACTTTGGGTGGAAGTGATCCCTATAGTGCTAGTAAAGCCATGGCAGAACTAGCGACACAAGCTTATCGTGCCTCGTTTTTCGAATCATCGAAATGTGTTGCATCTGCAAGAGCAGGGAATGTCATTGGTGGAGGTGATTTTTCTGATTTTCGTCTTGTTCCAGATAGCATGAAAGCATTGATGAGCAATAAGTTAATTGAAGTTAGAAATCCTCATAGTGTACGTCCTTGGTTGCATGTTTTGGATGCACTCAGTGGCTACTTATGCCTTGCTCAAAACTTACTTCAACATGAACAAACCTTTGCAGGAGCATGGAATTTTGGCCCAATGGAGCAGCAAGGCGTATCTGTAGAGGCTCTTGTTCAAAAAGCGGTGGATTATTGGGGAGAAGGCGATTGGATCAACCTAGAAGCTATAGGACAAAAACGAGAAATGCATCTTTTGCGTCTCAATTGGGATCAGGCAGCTCATCATTTAAAATGGCATCCAGTTTACAACTGGCATGAAGCACTTGAAGATACGGTCAAATGGTTTAAAGCTTTTCATAATGATCCAAAAGTAGCAGACAATGAAAATATGTATCAAGTTGCTTTAGACCATATTAAAAAATACTGCATATACGCTCAAAAGCGAGAGCTAAAATGGGCAGAATCTAAAAACCTGCTGGCTGTGGAGGGATAATGGAATTTATATCGACACCTCTGAAAGATGCTTTTCTGATTGATTTAAACAAGCTGGGTGATGAACGCGGATTTTTTGCGCGTCTTTTCTGCCAGAAAGAGTTTACTCAACAAGGTTTAGAGCCTGCTGTTGTTCAAGTGAATAATTCTTATAGTGTTGAAAAAGGAACATTGCGTGGATTGCATTATCAGCTTCCTCCTTTTGAAGAAACCAAGCTAGTGCGATGCATACAAGGCTCTTTGTATGACGTTATTGTGGACTTACGTGTGGATTCTCCCACCTTTAAAAAATCTTTTGGGGCCGTACTTTCTGCTGAAAATCGATTGATGATGTATGTGCCAAAAGGATTTGCACATGGTTTTATGACGCTGCAGCCGAATTCTGAAATCATGTACTTCGTTTCACAATTTTATTCTAAAGAATGTGAAAGAGGGGTGCGTTGGGATGACCCAACCTTTAGCATTGAGTGGCCAGCAAAGCCAAGCCTGATTTCTGAAAGGGACAAAATGCATCCTAATTTTGATCCTAGCTATCATTTAAACCTGGCGGCTGTATAAAATGCGCATTCTTTTTACTGGAGCTAGTTCTTTTTCTGGTATGTGGATGGTCAAACAGTTGGCTGATCAGGGACATCAAGTGACAGCTATTTTTAAACGCTCCCATACCGACTATTCCGGAACACGCGGACAACGTGTTCAGGCCATTCTTCCTTTTGTTCAAGCTATTTTCAATTGTTCTTTTGGCAGCCAACGTTTTTTAGAACTTACCGCTAATAAAGGCCCATGGGATCTATTTTGTCACCATGCAGCCGATGTGCAGAATTATAAGAGCCCCGAATTTGATGTTGGAATAGCTGTCGCGAACAATGTCAGCCATCTTAAACAAGTTTTAGAAGCCTTATTGATGCAACAATGTAAAAAGGTGGTCTTAACGGGAACGGTTTTTGAACAAAATGAAGGGGACGGGACATATCCATTAAAAGCCTTTTCACCATACGGGTTATCAAAAGGCTTAACATCTGAAATTTTCCGATTTTATACCGAAAAATTGGATATGAAGTTAGGAAAATTCGTCATCCCTAACCCTTTTGGTCCCTATGAAGAGCCTCGTTTTACGGCATATCTTGTGCAGAAATGGTTTAAGAAAGAAGTTGCGGCAGTTAGTCATCCATCCTATGTCCGTGATAACATTCACGTAGCGTTACTCGCGAAGGCATATGTCCATTTCATAGAAAATCTTAAGGATGAGCCTGGCTTTGAAAAACTAAATCCTAGCGGTTATGTGGAAAGCCAGGGAAGTTTTACCAAGCGTTTTTCCTCAGAGCTGCGCCCTCGTTTAGATTTGTCTTGCGAATTTGAGCTGCATACTCAGACAGACTATTCAGAGCCGAAAGAACGTTATAATACGGATCCTCTTCGTTATCTGGAATGGGATGAGCAAAAAGCTTGGGATGAGCTAGCCGTATTTTATCAACAGACATATGGAAGCTATAAGCATGGTTGATTCTATAGGCATTGTCTTTATTACACATTGTGCGAAGAAGCATTTACCTTTTTGTTTGCCACCTCTTTTCAACTCATCTTTAAAGCCACGCATTCTTGTCGTGAATTCTTCGTCCAATGATGGAACAGTTGAACTTGCGCAAGCAATGGGAGCGGAGACGTTGGTGATTGAAAGGTCTTTATTCAATCATGGATCTACTCGGGAATTAGCGAGAAAACATCTCAATACAGATATTGTGGTGATGATGACCCCAGATGCCTATCTGACAAATTCCGAAGGATTAGAATATTTACTGGAGCCTATTCTTCAAAGAAAGGCATCCATTGCATATGCTCGCCAAATCGCACACACAGATGCGGACTTTTTTGAGTCCTTTCCGCGAGAATTTAACTATCCTGCTCAAAGTCATCTAAGAGGTATTGAAGATGCTGCTCAATTTGGGACGTACACTTTTTTTTGTTCAAATTCATGTGCAGCATACCGCAATCAAGCTTTAGATGAAATTGGAGGATTTCCTTCAGTCCTTTTAGGAGAAGATACAGCAGTTGTTGTCCAATTGTTGAAAAAAGAACATCGCATTGCTTATGTAGCTGAAGCTATCGTTCATCACTCACATCGCTATTCATTAAAGCAAGAGTTCGAGCGTCATTTTGATACAGGCTTAGCCAGAAAAAAACTTCATGCATTACTGCAAGAAGCCGGTTCAGATAGCGCTAGAGGAAAAAAATATGTGCGAGAAATGATTGAAAGGTTGTTGCAAAATCAACCGCTTATGATTCCATATGCATTTTTGCATATTTTGGCAAAATGGGCTGGATACAAAATCGGTGTTATTGCCATAGGCTGTGTTTTTCTGGAAATCCTGCTAAATTTTTGATTTGACGATTCTTTTGAGAATGCCATCAGGAATACCACGCGACCTAAATTACTATATCTAAATTCTTCGTGAAAAATGAGACGAAAATGAGAAGAAAAGGTCTCGACAAAAATACTACAGTTGTAGCAAGTTGTATGAAATTAAGGGAAAATGAAAAAATAACTTGAACATACGAAAAGGAGAAATTTATGAAATCTTATTTTATTTTACTCATGTTTTTACTCTGCATCATTATGAATAGTGGAAATGCTGCAATAATGAAATGCTCTATTGCTGCTGAGCAAAACCAAGGGAAAGGCAACGAAACGATTTTTATAGATTCTTCCCAAATTCATTTTTCAGGCGATGAAATATTTGTTACATTAAATAATGAAATGCTTCCTGTTAACAGTCTATGTGGCAACTATCGAGGAATTTTTATTGAATATAAATGCGGTGTTGGTTATTGGGTATGCCCAAGGTGTACGAAAAAAAATGAATTATGGGATTATCCATATTGCCAGCATTGTCCATATGTATGTCCCAAGTGAAAAAAATTAGCAACGAAATTTGGATGTTATATAAACGGTTTGTCATGACCTTTGCGTTTACCGTCTTGTTTTTGCCATTGTTGGCCTTTGCAGAGTGTTATGATGGGATGCATACCAAACAAACAGAAAATTTACAAAATATTTTAACTTCCATGCCTATTGAAGATAGGCAAGATTTAGAATGCTTATTCCGCTATCTAATGGCAGATGGAGATTTTGCTTACGCCCTTTTTGGCGATAAACCGATAGCATTTTCTGATTTTTATGTGGATCTAGAACTTGGATTTTTTTTTAACCAATCAACCCTCAACTCCTTTGCGACTATTTATAAAGGATGGCTTGTATGGCAGAAGTATAAATCATCTTTTCCTTCAAACTCTTTTATTTTAATGGATTATGTGAGTGTCGATTATAAGTTGATTGGATTTGTTTTGTATCACAAACAAAAGGTACAAGCTCTTTATGATAAACATCAGCCATTAATGAACATTGTTTTTCAAGATGTAGATCGCATAGCAACAGTTATTTGCTCACCGACTTTAGAGCACTTAAAATTAGAGTATGACAAACACTTATATCATCAAGCTCTGGGGCTTCTACTAGGCTATGATGCAACCAATGCTAAAAGATTTCGAGACAAATTTGAGTTAATCGATGCTCTCATGATTGGACCTTTTGCCTTAGAGGGGCTAAATGTTAAAACTACGGAAACCATTCTATTAAACCTTCAGGATAAAAAATCAATAGATTCACAATATTCCAATTTTAGAGAATTAAAGATCCCCGATATTATTCGGCAGCTCAATAACTTGTCTGATAATTTGAAAGTAATAAATCTGAGCCTAAGGGATGAGACCCTATCTCCTATAAAAATACCGAAATATATGGCTTTTGAAGGAGATCAGGAGGTGATTGCAAGGCAAAAGGCGTATGATAAAATTCGTGATAGGCTAATAAAGATTTATTTTTCTGAAAACTTTTTAGAAATCATTTTATCTCGGTTGCAATCATGAAAAAAATGATCTTTTTTGTAATGGTGTTTTTTTTATTTTCAGGCGCTTATTATGTGTTTCATAACGTTTTACATCAAGTTAGCGCATTGCCAACGCATCGAAATGTTGATGACCAAGTATCATCAATTTTGAGTGATGAGGAACGCCATCAAATTTCTCTTTGCATAGCAAATATATTTTGGAATCAATTATCTCAATATAGTCCTTTTTATGACCTCGATGTGGTAGTGGAAAATTTGAATGAACTAGAAACTGGAAAAAAAATGCCTCTTCACAAACATGAGTGTCAACAGCAAATGCTTTCCTTATTGGATAAGATATCTTCCTATCACGCATGTCTAAACTTGAAAGCTGCAGAGCTATATTTAGAAGAAGTCGCCAAGAGAAAAAATGTTGTGGAGGTTATTCCACACAAAGTCTATTACGAAGTCCTTCAATCAGGCAATGATGCCATAACAACTCCTGAATATACCTTTAAGATACACCTCATTGAAAGTCGGCTATGCAAAGGCGAGGAAGTAGTTATTCAAGATACCCGTTTATCCAAAAGACCTATTACACTAGTACTTTCAGATACCATTCTTGGTTTTGCTAAAGGGGCTTCTGGAATGACTTGTGGAGAACGACGCAAGATTTATATTCATCCAGACTTGGCTTATGGAAAATACGGTCGTCATGGATTCCAGCAGTTAATGATTTGTGATGTTGAGAAATTATGAAAATTGTTTAATGCTCATTTGAAAAAAATATTTATTTAGTAGAGCCTGATTTAAGATAAATTTTTCCAAAAAATAGCCAGCGTTAAGATGTTTTCAGAGTTTTTATTTTCTATGTGCATTGCTTATGTAGCTGAAGCTATCGTTCATCACTTCACATCGCTATTCATTAAAGCAAGAGTTCGAGCGTCATTTTGATACAGGCTTAGCCAGAAAAAAACTTCATGCATTACTGCAAGAAGCCGGTTCAGATAGCGCTAGAGGGAAAAAATATGTGTGAGAAATGATTGAAAGGTTGTTGCAAAATCAACCGCTTATGATTCCATATGCATTTTTGCATATTTTGGCAAAATGGGCTGGATACAAAATCGGAAGTATGAGTTCTTGGATGCCGCTCTGGTTGAAAAAGAAGTTAAGTAGCCAGGACTTTTATTGGGTTTCTCAAGATTTCATGCAGGGCCGTTCAAAGATGTTATGATTAGTTGGACATTTCCCGGAAAATTTTCTGCCGCAGGCTATTGGCATAGGCTGTGTTTTTTCTGGAAATCCTGCTATAATATGTTTTTGAAAGAGTATTTGCATTTTCTCAACCTAGTTTTGCAAACCGTTCTTTAAAATTTTCTGTAAAAAATTCAATTTTGACGATTCTTTTGAGGAGGTCATCAGGAACATCACGCGATTGATTGTAATATCCCAGACCTAATTAATATAATTCGTCTCTTACTTCAGTGGTTCATTTTTGTTTTTAGGTCGTTTGACAGGAATTTCAGTGTTATCGATTAAAATGACATCATAGCGCGACATCACTTTATAAAAGTTCTTTACGACCTGGTAATGCAAAATCGGGGTGTTGGATGTGTCTTCAATCTAAGAACGCATTACAGTGTAAATTTCAGTTGAAACGATTGGGCGCATTAAAAATGTTGCTAGTGGTTGCCGTCACTTTAGCATGCTTGGCAGAAAAAAAATCAATAAAATTGTAGGCGATCTTAAGAAAGAGAAAATCACTTTCCTAAGAGGAAAGAGAGCTCAAAACAGGAAGACCGATGACTAAGATTGTCTTGATGCTTTCTTAATTTTTGTGCTATCGTTCCTCAGCATACGGAAGTGTGAATCAACTTAAAAAGGACACATATGTTTGGTTTAGGAATGTCATATCAGGATCCAATGATCTCGATTAGTCAAGGAGTCGAAGGTACTGTAGAATATACATTTACAAAGGGTGAACACAAGTCTAAAGTGATGATCATCAAAGAAGAAAGTAATGATCTTGCTTACAAGGTATCTGTAACTTACCATGGACTTAGGAATAGTCGATCCCATTGGACCATTCATATCAATGATAAACTTCCGACTATAGATGGTGAAAATTTGAATTACTTTGGGTCAAAAGTATTCATATTTAAATCAGTTGGAAGAACAACGCTTGAAGTACAAGAAACGGATGAGCATTGTACCGCATCTGTATGGATATGCCTCTCTGGAGAAAGGTATGAGGTACATAGAACCCTTTCAATAGTCAGTGAAAAGATTAAAGCTTTGATTGAGAAAGGAAAAATTTTCAAACCAGCTGATGGTAAAGAAGTAAAAAAAATCTTCTACAGTGAAGATGCTGGCGTCTTTCTTTATGTTAGAGATAAGAATCGGGGGCATAGTGATATTTATTACGCAAACGAAGGTGAATTTTCTAAATGCGAATCAAAGATGATTATTCAGTGTAGATGCCCAGCAGGAGATTCATCGTGGAAAGTTAAGCTTCCAACAGAAATCGAACCACGCATTCTTGAATTTCCTCAAGGCAACGCTGATGGGGGCCACGGAAATAATGTTTCGTGGGATAAAACATCTCTGAAAAGTATCATTTTGTAGTTTGCATACCGCCCACCCGTAAGTTGACGAGCGTATAGTAGAATTTTCATAGTCGGGAGAGGGGGTATAGTGACTCGGTCCAAGAAACTTCCTCTCAAATTCTTCACTTCCGTGCAAATAACTGTGGGTTTATCCTAGAAATTCTTTCTTGAGTTTTCCTGCTTTTATTATTTGGCTTAATTGACGACACGCCCTAATTTCTAATCACTTTTTTAGCTAGAGAAATATGGTAATCATGTCCTAAAAGCTTAGGACTCAAACCATATTTTTTTCTGAGTGCTTCTAGTTCTGGGGATTCCACTTGCAAGACGACGTAGCTTGCTGTTTTAGAGGGCTGAACAATCACAATTTGTTTCAGTTCAAACTGGAAAATTTGTCCGATTTCTTCGGGCGTAATGTTTTCATCTACGTAAAAAACACTGATATGCGCACCTGGTGCGCCTTCTGTACGGAAATAAGGAGGCTTGTCGTATCCATCTTCCAATTCTAACATAGGAAAAAGAGTATGAATGTACGCATCATCTACTTTCAAATAAACAAAACCATCAGATTTCGCAACTAATTCCCCTTCCATTGAGAATTGCACACGTGCATATTCCGTGACTTCATCCCAGGAATAATCAACGGCAGTGGCCGACTGAGTTTGGGAAGCAGATTCTAAGGCCCACACCGAGGAAAATTGAGTGATAAGTAGGACAATGCATAGACTTAAAATTCTTTTATAACCCATTACATCATCCTTTTTAAGTATAAAATGACTTGAAATCCACTTTATTGAATGAGTTTACCCAAACTTCCAGACTTTCGTGTATTTCTCGAAATGAACGTTTGTAACAAAAACTTATTAACATATAACAAGAAAATGTTTTATTTGCAATAAAATATTATATAGGTAGCTGCCGTAGTTTTAATTTATTTATTACTTTTTCCATCCTTTAATATTTACGACTTGGTCTCCATATAAATCAACGTATATTAATGGGTTATTGCGAGTATAAGCATAGAGATTACATCCTTCGGTATACCCGAGAGGGTTGATGGTGATCCAACGCGCTGTTTGAGGGTCATAGTAGCGTTTTCCAAAGTAAATAAGATCGGTTTCAGGATCCCTTCGCTTTGAACAAAAACGCCAAGCCGTTGTAGGGATTTTAGAATTGCCGGAAGGATCAAAAATCATTTCTTCCCCAAACGCAGTATAACGATAGATATCAACCGGCTCTCCCTCAGAACTTAATAAAACCTGAACATGTCCCATGCTATTTGTGAGGGGAACATACACTTGATTCTGAATTTCAAAAGCTACGGCAGCGCCAATCTCCGCTCCTTGCCCATATCCTAGCGACCGAAATTCCATTAAATCGAGTTGCTCATTGCAAGCTCCAACTTCATTTTCTCCCTGGTAAAGGAAATATTGAATATCTTGAGTTATCCAACTTTTTGTAGGGGCGTCCCAAACCGCTTTCGATTTGGATAAGCGTCTATTAAAGGAGTCATAAGTATAGCTAAAGCATGTATTGCCTATGGTAACAGTGAGCAATCGATTCCATGCATCATAGGTATATTTCTGTCCGTGATGACTGGTCAAATTTCCGTTAGCATCGTAAATGTAAGCACTGAGCTCATCTGCTAAAAGCTGATTAAGCGCGTTAAATTCAAAAAGCTGACCATCTTTTGCAAAACGATTAAAAAGAGAATTGTATTGATAAACATGGTCAGCACAATTGCTTTCAGAATCAAGCTGATAAAGGCCATCATAGGAATATTGGCAGAGTAAGCAGCCTAGAGGATCTGTATATACTTGCGTGAGAAGGTTTCCAACGGCATCATAAGAGATTTGGAGTTCACTAAAATGTGGGGATTGCATGGACTTATATTGATTGAGCAAATCATATGCGTAAGTTGTTGCACCTAAATTGAAAGGTAGATCTTTTTGGATTAGATTCCCGGCTTGGTCCCAGTGATAGGATTGAGAATAAAGCCTTTCTCCTAATAAGTTGAATCGTTCTATTTGGATTAAATCCACCGCATTGTAGGTGTAGACGACTTGGCCTTGGTCGGGGAGTGTATAAGAATGGATGCGCCCTTGTCGATCATAGGCATATTGTACATTCAAGCCATTTCCCAGCGTTTCCTTAATAAGACGATCAGATCGATCATAGACTCTGGTATTTTGCGTATTTTGAATAAGATCTCGAATGAGAATTGGATTATCATTGAGATCATAGGTATAGGCATAAGAAAGCGTTTGATCGGATGAAGAAACGGTTGCAAGGTTTCCTTTAGCATCATAAGTGAAATAGAGGATCGTTCCATCGGGTTTTAAGGTGGAAGTTTTTTGACTCAGCTTGTTAAAGGTGTGAATAGTGCTTTTTTGTTTAGGAGTTCCTACTGCCTCGGTACAAGAAGCGATATTACCCATACTTGTGTAAGTCCATTTAGTCGTCACTTCTCGATCAAATTTTCCCAGTTTGAAGATTTTTTCTCGAAGTTCAATAAGCTGATCGACGCCATCATAGAAAAAGCTTTTTTGTCGAATAATTTGTCCAAGACCATTTTTAACTTGCAGAGTCGCTATTTTGTTATGTGTGTTGTAGATGGAGACTATGACGTTTCCATTGGAATCTGTTGTTTCAGAATAAGGAACGGTGAGTCCGTAAGCATCTTTATAGTCGTAGCGGTAGGTAATGAACGTGACATTATTTTCTGCATTTGTAATAGAAATGGGCTTTTTATAAAGGTCGAAGATTGTTTTAGTTGTACTTGTGCCGGTATTTGAGTAGGTCGTTGTTTCAATTTGATTTCCATTGATGTCATATGCATAGGTCAGCTTGCGAAAGATATTTTTAAAGGCATCTTCTTGACTTTCTTCAATGATGTGATTTTGAGAATCATATGCACATGTTTTTAGCGTGTAATCGTTTTCTCCATATCCAAAGAGTATTTTTGTTGTTTCCAGGCGACTGAGTGAATCATAAGTGTAATAGGTGGTGGCATCTTCTTTAATGATACCTGTTAATTGTCCCTGTGCATTGTATTGATAAGAGGTGATGTGACCTTTGGCATCTACTTCTTTAATGAGATAAGTGGCTGAATATGCGTAAGAATGGCTCCCCAGGAGTTCTCCTTGAGGGGAAAATAAGTCTCGTGTGATTACGCGACCTTCATCATCATAGGTATAGCTGATTTGCATTCCATTTTTTAATATCTTTTTCTGCAAATTTCCATTAGCGAAGTAAGTCATTTTTTCTATCGATCCATCGGGATATTGAATCTGATAAGGCTGACCCTGTGCATTATTTAGCTGTATGGTGAGATTGTTATTTCCATCTCTTGTTTTTGTGATATATCCCAATTCATCATATTCAAAATTTTCTGTGGGATTAAAAAGTTCTCCATTTGATTTAGGAATTGCCGGGTGTATAATTTTGACAAGATGGTTGAAGACATTGTATTCATAAATCGTCTTATTGCCGTAATGGTCTGTGCGTTCGATACGATAGCTGCGTTTATTAAATGCAAAGGGCGGTTTAAAGTTGAAACCTGTTTTTCCAAAAAGATTGGCTTGAGAAGCTGTAAGCCTATTTTCTGTTACGAGGAAATCTTCTTCTGCAATCAAAAGGGTAAGTTGTAGAATCATGTAACCAAGTATGCTAAAAAAAGATTTCATAATATTTTCCTCTAATGTCAATAAATTAAATTTTTTTATTTTAACACCATCCAACAGGGAAGGATAGGCTTTTAATAAATCTAATATTGTAATAATTTTTTGCTTTTTTTTGGGGAAGTTGTTATCCAGACTTGTTAAGAACGATATCGATATCAAGGGAGAGTATGCTGACTAATTTTATTTTTGCAGGCGTTATTGTCATACTTCTTTTGGGTTATCTAATTTATACCTTGTTATATCCCGAAAAATTTTGAAAAGGTCGTAGGCATGTCAATTCCTAATGGGATACAAATTCTCGTATTTCTTGCACTTCTTTTAATTGTCACTCCCCTTCTAGGGCAATATATCGCTGCGATTTTTTCTGAAAAAGATCCTTTAATGAAACGCGTTTTGGGAAGGCTAGAAGATGGCTGTTATCAAATGGGCGGAGTGGATCCTCATCTCGAAATGACTTGGCAAGAATATGCAAAAGTCTTAGGGATTTTTAATTTATTGGGTTTTATTTTTCTTTTTTTTCTACTGCTTTTGCAAGGCATTCTTCCTTTGAATCCGCAACATTTTCCCGGTGTTTCCTGGCATCTTGCCTATAATACTGCGATAAGTTTTGTCACGAATACAAATTGGCAGTCCTATGCGGGGGAAACCACATTGAGCTATTTGACGCAAATGGTAGGTTTAACCGTGCAAAATTTCTTAAGTGCTGCTACGGGAATGGCCACCTTGTTGGTTTTGGTTCGAGGCATGACTCGAAAAATGGTGAACACAGTTGGAAATTTTTGGTGTGATCTTGTAAGGACGATTGTCTATTTGTTGTTGCCACTTTCCATTATCATGGCAATTTGTTTAGTTGCAGAGGGGGTTGTGCAAACGTTTTCTCCTTATGTCGAAGCAATTGGTTTGGAAGGCCATGAACAAACAATTCCGCTCGGTCCGGTTGCATCTCAAGTTGCAATTAAGCAATTGGGAACGAACGGTGGAGGCTTTTTTAATACCAATAGTGCCCACCCTTTTGAAAATCCTTCCGCGTTCAGTAATTTTTGGGAGGCGTTTGCTATATTAGTCATTCCAGCTGCAACTGTTTATGCTTATGGCATTATGATCGGATCAAAGAAGCATGCCTGGATTTTGTATGTCGTTATGTTGTTATTGTGGATGGGAGGTCTTGGATTGTCCCTTTATTCGGAGAATTTAGCCAATCCTATTTTAGATGCCTTTCCCCATTTGGAAGGGAAGGAGACACGTTTTGGTGTAGCAAATAGTCTTTTATGGACAGTGAGTACAACCGGAACATCGAATGGATCTGTTAATGCGATGATTTCGAGCCTTTCACCAATGGCGGGTGGAATAGCTATGTTCAATATTATGCTAGGAGAGCTTATTTTTGGGGGCGTGGGCGTTGGTTTATGCGCAATGTTGATGTATACCATTTTAACCGTTTTTCTTTCAGGCTTGATGGTGGGAAGAACACCAGAGTATTTGGGTAAAAAAATTGAGAAACAAGAAGTCAAATGGGTCATGCTATCTGTGCTTATGCCGAGTGCTTTAATTTTATTAGGTTCCGGGGTTTCGAGTATTTTACCTAAAGCTTTGAGTAGCCTCTCTAATCAGGGACCTCATGGGCTTTCTGAGATCTTATATGCCTTTTCATCGGCAGCAGGAAACAATGGAAGTGCTTTTGCGGGTTTAAATGCGAACACCCCCTATTACAATTTGGTTTTGGGTACGATCATGCTCATCTGCAGAATTTCAACCATTCTTCCCAGCTTGGCCATCGGGGGATTACTGGCAGAAAAAAAGTTTATTCCCCCCTCAATCGGAACCTTTTCTGCGGAATCATTGCTATTTGCCATTCTTTTGGGAGGAATTATTTTGATTGTAGGAGGTCTTGTATTTTTTCCAGCTTTTGCTTTAGGACCAATTGTCGAGCATTTTTTAATGTTAAAGAAAGTGTCATTCTGAGGATTGATTATGTCACAAAAGAAAGTGAATGTTTTGGATATCAAGGCCATTTTGAATGCCTTAAAAGAATCTTTTTTCATGCTAACCCCTCAAGCCCAATTTAAAAACCCGGTGATGTTTGTCACATACATTGTTGCACTTGCAACCTCTTTTTATTTCTTGCAACAAATGTTTTATGGAAATTTATCTTGGTTTGATTTTCAAATCACTCTCTGGTTGTGGCTAACATTGATTTTTGCAAATTTTTCTCAAACGATTGCAGAGAGTCGTGGAAAAGCCCAGGCCGATAGCTTAAGAAAAGCCAAAACAGAGATTTTTGCTAAACAAGATAAGGGAGGAATTGAGATTAAAATTCCCTGTAATCAGTTGAGAAAAGGGGATGTTGTGATATGTGAGGTAGGAGACATTATCCCAGCAGATGGAGAGGTTGTTGAGGGGGTCGCAACCGTGGACGAATCTGCCATTACTGGAGAATCGGCCCCCGTGATTCGTGAAAGTGGGGGAGACAGAAGTGCCGTTACGGCAGGTACGAAAGTTTTAAGCGATCGCTTAAAAATTAGCGTTGTGTCAGATGCCGGACAGAGCTTTTTAGACAAAATGATTCATCTCATTGAAGGTGCTAAAAGACAGAAAACACCCAATGAAATTGCACTAAGTATTGTTTTATCTGGTTTAACAATTATATTTTTGTTGACCACAAGCACTTTAAAAATGTTCGGAGATTATAGCAGTGTAGCCGCCAAACAAGATCTTTCTCAGATTTTAACCATTCCCGTTTTAGCGGCTTTGCTTGTGTGTTTAATTCCGACAACGATCAGTGCACTTTTAAACGCGGTGGGGATTGCGGGAATTGATAGGCTCATTAGAAAGAATGTCATTGCATTGAGTGGACGTTCTGTGGAGGCTTCAGGTGATATTGATCTATTAATTTTGGATAAAACAGGGACCATCACAATTGGTAATAGAATGGCTGCAGCTTTTCTGCCTGCAACAGATATTGGGGAAAAAGAATTTGCAAAAATTGCGCAGCTCGCATCTTTATCGGATGAAACCCCAGAAGGGCGCTCAATCGTTGTGTTAGCCAAAAATCTATTTGGTTGGCGTGGAGAATCCGTTGAAGCGGGGAGCTCAACTTTTATCCCGTTTTCTGCAAAAACACGTATGAGTGGAGTCGATTTCAAAGACAATCACGGAAAGGTCGTCCGCTCAATTCGGAAAGGAGCTGCAGATGCGATTAAAAAACATATTATGAGCTTGGGGGGGAAATATTCATCACAATTAGATGCTGTGATTCAATCCATCGCAAAAATGGGGGGAACGCCTCTGCTCGTGAGCGATCAAGAGAAAATTGTTGGAATTGTTCACTTGAAAGATGTAATCAAAGGGGGAATTAAGGAGCGTTTTGCGGAAATGCGAAAAATGGGCATCCGTACTGTTATGGTAACGGGTGATAATCCAATGACGGCAGCAGCAATTGCCGCAGAAGCGGGGGTGGATGAATACATTGCCGAGGCAACTCCAGAAATGAAATTGTCTAAAATTAGACAAGAACAAGCAGGGGGGAGACTTGTGGCTATGACGGGAGATGGAACAAACGATGCCCCAGCACTAGCTCAAGCAGACGTGGCTGTGGCAATGAATACAGGTACGCAAGCTTCACGAGAAGCAGGAAACATGATTGATTTGGATAGCAATCCGACCAAATTGATTGATATTGTGGAAATCGGCAAACAAATGTTGATGACAAGAGGGGCTTTAACGACATTTAGTATAGCCAACGATGTCGCTAAATATTTTGCCATAATTCCCGCGATTTTTAGTGTCCTTTATGTGACAGATTCCGAGCAACAAGGTCCTTTGTCGATTCTGAACCTCATGCACTTAAAATCCCCACACAGTGCAATCTTGAGTGCTTTAATTTTTAATGCTTTAATTATTGTTGCTTTGATTCCTCTGGCACTTCGCGGGGTCAAGTATAGTGCACAATCCGCTCATGATTTATTGAGAAATAACCTTCTGGTATATGGTTTAGGAGGAATCATCGTTCCATTCCTCGGAATTAAAATAATCGATATGTTGATTACCTTTTTAGGATTGGTGTAAATATGGTTATGCAAGCTCTTCGTATGCTTGGTTGTATGGTTGTATTGCTTGGCCTGATTTATCCTGTCGTGATTACAATTATCGCCCAGATCTTCATGCCGGAAAATGCAAATGGAGGAATCATTGTAGATAAAGGCAAAACTATTGGAGCAGAATTAATTGCACAGAAATTTGAGAGTGAGCGTTATTTTTGGGCACGTCCCTCGGCTGTAGATTTTAATCCTCTTCCTTCAGGAGGAAGCAATTTGGGACCGACAAGTAAAGCTCTTGAAAAAATGGTCGCGGAAAGAAAAGCTGGAGTGGCGAGTGTTCATTTAGTCGATGTTTCTCAAGTGCCTGCCGAGTTATTGTTTGCTTCTGGAAGTGGCTTAGATCCGCATATTAGCCGTGATGTCGCTTTTTTTCAGGTCAATCGGATAGCTAGAGCAAGAGGAATGTCAGAATATGAACTGATCGATTTTCTCAAAGAAATGGTCATCGAACCTAGTTTATCCATTTTTGGCGAACCGTATGTGAATGTGCTCCTTCTAAATCAAGCTTTGGATAAATTAAATGAGAAGCAGAGGCTTCCATTAAAGGGATACAATGAGTGAGCAAGAGAGACCCGCCCCAGAAGATTTTTTAAGGATGACAGAAATTCAGGAGAGTGAAGAAAAGGGGCAGCTCAAGATATTCTTAGGAATGGCAGCTGGTGTAGGAAAAACATATGCGATGCTGGAGGAAGCACAAGCTCTTCAAAA
The DNA here is from genome assembly GCF_000875975.1 of Parachlamydia acanthamoebae. Taxonomy (NCBI): domain Bacteria; kingdom Pseudomonadati; phylum Chlamydiota; class Chlamydiia; order Parachlamydiales; family Parachlamydiaceae; genus Parachlamydia; species Parachlamydia acanthamoebae. The sequence continues at coordinate 67,737 of NZ_BAWW01000033.1, forward strand.
AGAAGGTGTCAATGTTGTCATTGGAATTGTTGATACACATGGGAGAAGTGAGACGTCAGCCTTAGTATCGGGTCTCAAAAAAATCCCTGAAAAAGTTATCACTTATCGTGATCGAGAATTTCAAGAACTAGATCTCGATGCCATCATTCTTTTAAAACCTGATGTTGTCCTTGTTGATGAACTTGCTCATACGAATATACCTGGAAAGAGACATAATAAAAGATGGCAGGATGTTTTAGAAATATTAGACCATGGAATCGATGTTTACACCACTTTAAATGTCCAACACATCGAAAGTTTAAAAGATGTCGTTCATGGGATTACAGGAGTTGTTGTTCAAGAAACAGTGCCAGACTTAATCATTGAAAAAGCGGCTTCTATTCAGCTTGTTGACTTAACAACCGATGAATTATTGCAAAGACTAAAAGAGGGAAAAGTTTATCTACCAGAGCAATCTAAAATTGCGACACAAAATTTCTTTAAAAAAGATAAGCTCACCGCTTTACGAGAAATTGTGCTGCGATACGCTGCTGATAAAGTGGATCGTGATTTACGGCAAATGGAACCCACAGGGGAACGAAGCACACTTTGGCGAGCAAGGGAAAAATTTCTTGTGGCAGTGAGTCAAAGTCCCTACTCACAAAAACTCATTCGACGGGCATGTCGCATGGCGGTCAATTTTGATGCCCCTTGGATTGCGCTTTACGTCAATAATGAGCGTATATTGAATGAGCAAGACAGCCAGCAATTAACCAAAAATTTACAGCTAGCACGCAATTTGGGAGCCGAAGTTGTTACGATAAAAAATCCAACCATTGCCGAAGGCATACAAAGCATTGTTCGACAAAAAGGAGTGACACAAATTCTTTTAGGGCGCTCTTTGGAAAAAACCGTTTTTGGTACATCAACCTATTTTTCATTGCCCGATCTTTTAGCTGCGGAATGCCCAGAAGTGGACATCCATATCCTTAGGCAAGATAAAGATGCTTCTTACACAAAAAAAATGCTTTTTCTGCCATTTTCTCACATTCCTTTTATTAACTACATTTACGTATTTTTATTTGCAGGTTTATTTACTTTAGCGAATTTTTTTTTGGCCCCTTTTGTGGGGTATGAGACTATTGGAGTTATCTATTTATTAGGTATTTTGTTGCTGAGTTTATTTTTTACGAAAGGTCCCATCATTTTTGCAGCATTTTTATTTGCTCTATGCTGGGATTTTTTCTTTATTCCCCCCATATGGGGTTTTGAAGTTAGTAAAAAAGAAGATATTGCTTTACTGGTTTTATATATTATGACTGCGGCATCTACAGGGATTTTAGTTGATCGAGCCAGGGGACATAAGGAAATGTTCCAGAAAAGTGAAGAAACGACCCGCTTGTTGTATGATGTTGTAAAAAAGATTGCCAGCGGCCCTTCAACCCAAGAAATTTTTAAATCTGTAAAAGAAGAATTAGATCGGTTTTTCAAAGGGAAGTTCGAGATCATCGTGAAGCAATTAGGAAATGGATTAAAATTCGATGACTCCAATTCTTTGCTAACAAATGATATGGAGAAAAATACAGCGATTTGGGCTTTTGAAAATGGAAAAGAAGCCGGTTGGTCAACGGACACGCTCCCTTCAGCTAACAACTTATATATTCCTCTAAAAGGGTTTCACGAAATTGTCGGGATTCTCGTTTTTAAACCCGATACCGCAAAAAATTTGTCCCCTGAAGAAAAGAACTTTATTTACACAATCGGAGGACAGTTAACAGGGCATATCGAACGCAAATTTTCTGAAGAAGAGACCAAACAGAACGAGCAATTAAAGCTAATGGAAAGGGTCCATAAAACAATTTTAGATCGCATTTCCCACGAATTTAGCGATCCAATCGTGAGTATTCAAACATCAGTTCAAATTCTTAAAGATCAAAATAAAGACAGTCTAGAAGTACAAAAAATTGACAATGCAGCTGAAACACTTTCAAAGATCTTGACTAACGTTTTGGCAATGGCGCAGCTGAGTGAAGGGCTAGTTCCGCTGAATTTAAGTTTACAGGATGTCAAAGAATTGATTCATGAATGTTGTTTTAATGTCAAAAGAGCGCAGAATGGGCATCGATTGAACATCCACATTGATGAAAAAATTCCGTTAATTCCCATCGATTTTTATTTGATTGAGATTTTGCTATATAATTTACTTTTCAATGCTTTTGAATATTCTCCCTCTGATTCCACGATAGAAGTAGAGGCAAAAAAATTAGATAAGTATGTGGTCATTTCTGTCGCAGATGAAGGAAAGGGAATTCCCGAAGATCAACTTGAAACCATATTCGAAAAATTTTTTCGACTTCCTGAAGAAACAGGTCCTGGCATGGGCTTAGGTCTAGCGATTGCAAAAACAATTGCCGAAGTGCATAAAGGAAAGCTTAAAGTAGAAAATTTACCTGTAAAAGGAGCCAAATTTTCGCTGTATCTCCCAATCAAAATTTAATTTAATAAACTAAAAGACAAAAAAGCCAGATTCGCATATGAAAAAAAAGAAGCGATTTTTTCATATGATGGAACCCTGGACCTACTATTCATGAAACTTTTAGTCCGTATTTTTTTAGGCTGCTTATTATTCTTGAGCGGCTGTTCAAATCGTATCCCGTCTGCCTCAGGAATTGAGATTCCAGATGCCCCATTGATAAAAGCGGTTCAAGATGTTGAGGATCTTCCTTTGTTTGAAAAAACGGAATGGGTTCCTCAAGAATGGTGGACAATTTTTAACGATGATCAATTGACAGATCTCATTAATCGAGCTCTTTCGAATAATCCCTCTCTACAGTCTGCGAAAGCAAAAGTTTATTCCGCGCTCTATCGTTCAGATGTGCAAAGGTCCTATTTATATCCAAATGTCTACAACGAAGTTGATGTGCAACGGGAAAAATTAAGTAAAACATCGCTCATTCCCGCACAGGCTTCTCCCCCGCCAGTGGGAGTGATTCCTCCAGTTGCAGTACCCATTCCTTTTTATTTCACACAGTACGATTTTAACTTCTTTTTGACATACGATTTTGATCTTTGGGAAAAACGCCGAAATACTTATCGAGCTGCCCTTGGAGAGTTGCAAGCTTCATTAGCGGATCGGATTTTTACAGAATTAACAGTGAGCATTTCACTTGCTCAATCTTATTTTCAGCTGCAAACCGATCGCTATCGAAAAGAATTAACAGAGCGGCTTGTGCAAATTAGAGAAAATAACCTTAATCTCATTAAAAACCGTATTACACATAATCTTGATAGCAATTTAAATCTTTATCAAACTGAAGATCTTCTTACGGCGGCTAGACAGACCTTATCACAACGTGTACAAAGTGCTTTGCATGATGAATTGCAGGTCCAAAGCTACATCGGAGGTGAGTTTGATACAGAAATTGAATATATCTCTATTCCAAATAAAGCCTTGCCAAAAGTTCCACTACCCAATGTTTTGCCTTTACACTTGATTGCTCATCGACCCGATATTATTTCGCAGCTTTGGATGTTAGAGTCTGCTGGCAGGCAAATAAAAATCGCACAGGCGGGTTTTTATCCCGATTTCAATTTAACAACTCTTTTGGGTTTTCAAACCATTCATTTTAAAAAGTTATTTGAAGCCAGAAGTTCCGTCTATGACTTTGAACCCGCATATACCTTACCCATCTTCGATGGGGGATTGCTAACGGCAAATTTGCGGGGAAGTGAAGTCAATTATGACCTTGCGATTTTTGAATATAACCAAAGAGTGATCAATGCAGTCCAGGAAGTTTTGGATGCACTTGTCATTGTTAAGCAAAGCTATATAAGGCTACAAGAAGCTAGACAGGATGCTGATATTCAGCGTAAAGCTTTAGATCTTGTTAAACAACGCATTAAAAATAACCTAAGCTCGCTTATCGATATACATTTAAGCGAGGAAACATATATTACAGCCTTAGACAATGAAGCTGTTGCCCTGAATAACACTTTTTCCGCCATTCTAAACTTAATCAAAGCATTAGGTGGTGGATATGACATCTGCGAAGAGAATGCATCATGACAACACAAAATCAAACTCCTATAGAAGAAAATCTTACACCAATGCCCAATGATGAAACTCAAGCGGCTCAAGATGAAAAACAAAAACAATTCAAAGAAAGTGCGAAAAATCGGAAGAAACCCCTCATTATTCTGACCGTTGTTATTTTGCTCATTGCACTGGTTTGGTTAGTGTTATGGCTCGCCTATTTCAGATTTCACCAGTCGACTGATGATGCATATGTGAATGGCAATCTAGTGAATGTCACAAGTGTCATTGCTGGAACTCCTATTGCGTTTTTTGCAGACGACACCGATTTAGTAGAGACAGGTCAGCTATTAGTTTTACTTGATCCAACACTTTATCAAGTTCAATATGAACAAGAACTTACACGGCTATCTTCAACAGTGCTGCAGGTGATGCAGATCTATGATACCGTGAAAGTCAATCAATCGACCGTTGAAAATCGAAAGGTGCAATTGAAGCGTGCACAATACGATTTTTTAAACAGAAAAAATCTGGTGGATATCAAAGCCGTTACAAATGAGGATTACACACATTCTCGTGATGCTTTTCTGACTGCAAAACTGGACTATCAACAAGCGCTTAATCAATTGCAGGTGGCAGTTGACGCGGCAGGGAACACAGCCATGGAGGAGCATCCAATTTTGCTTACCCAAAGAAAAGCCGTTCGTCAAGCCTACTACAATCTAAAACACTGTTCTATTTATGCTCCTTGCCGAGGTCATATCGCGAAACGAACTGTGGAGGTTGGGCAAGCAGTTACACCCCAAAGTTATTTAATGGCCATCATTCCTCAGGATTACATGTGGGTGGATGCCAATTTTAAAGAAACCGAACTCACACATATGCGTGTGGGGCAACCCGCGACGGTTACATTTGATATTTATGGAAGATGTGCCAAATTTGACGGCGTCGTTTTAGGTATAGCCTCAGGTACAGGTAGTGTTTTTTCTTTGATTCCTCCTCAAAATGCAACGGGAAACTGGATTAAGATTGTACAAAGACTCCCTGTAAGAATTGGGCTAGATCCTAAAAAAATGAAAGAATTTCCTTTGCGGTTAGGTCTTTCAGCTTATGTGACAGTGGATGTCACAGATACATCTCTACCTATGCTAGTCGAAGAAATTAAAACACATCCTGTTGCTGCTACCGGAGTTTTTGAACTCGATTTTACAGAATTAGATACTCGTATGGATGAGATCGTCAAGACGATTTTTACAAACGTTTGCCAAGTTGATTGCAATGAAAGATGAGTTACTGACAGGACCAAGGTTATTATTACTAAATATTGCCTTGGGCTTGGGTACGTTTATTCAAATTTTGGATACCTCCATCGCTAATGTGTCGATTCCTTATATTGCGGGGTCTTTAGCCGTAAGTGCTAATGACGGAACTTGGGTGATCACCTCATTTGCGGCAAGTAATGCCATTGTGTTGCCTTTGACAGGATGGTTATCTGACTATTTTGGGAGAGTAAGGCTATTTGTCTATTCGGTTTTTTTATTTAGTTTGACCTCCTTTATGTGTGGGCTTGCTACTGATCTGACCATGCTTGTGATTTTTAGAGTTTTGCAAGGAGCTGTTGCAGGATCTTTAATTCCTCTATCTCAAAGTTTGATTGTCACAAATAATCCTCCAGAAAAAAGGGGGGCAGCCTTGGGCTTTTGGGCAATGGTAGTGGTGGTTGCTCCTGTTGTCGGTCCTATTTTAGGGGGATATTTAACCGAAGAGTATTCATGGCCGTGGATTTTTTATATCAACGTGCCTATTGGAATTTTGTCAGGTGTCATCGTTGCCTTGCTACTCAGTGATCGTGAAAGTGACATTGTTCGCAATCCGATTGATTGGGTCGGGCTCTTTTTTCTGACGGTAGGCGTGGCTTGTTTGCAAGTGATGTTAGACAAAGGGGAAGACTTTGATTGGTTTGACTCGAATGCGATTCGAATCTTAGGAATAATATCCGCCATTGGAATATCGTATTTTATTATCTGGACCTACTATCAACCCTTTCCTATCGTTAGCTTTAAATTTTTTGCGGATCGAAATTTTACGATTGGGACGATTGTTACAACACTTGGCTTTTTAGCATTTTTTTCGAGCACAGTGGTGATTCCGCTTTGGCTGCAAACTGTACAGGGGTATACAGCTTATCGGGCTGGTTTGGCGGTTGCCCCTATAGGCATTTTTCCCGTCCTTTTAAGCTTTTTTGTCGGGCAATATCTTCAAATATTAGATCTACGATTATGGACAGCTCTATGCTTTTGTTTGTTTGCATTCGGATTTTTTATGCAGGCGAACTTCATTTCAGAAGTCAGCATTCAACACATCATGCTCGTTCGGCTTTTTCAGGGACTTGGTTTAGCCATATTTTTTATTCCCTTAGTGCAATTATCATTAGGCAATATTCCCAACGCAGATTATGCGAGAGCTTCTGGTTTGTTCAATTTTATTCGTATTCTAGTTGGTAGTGGTTTTGGAACCTCTCTATCAGTTGCTTTGTGGGATCGTCTTGAAATTTTTCATCATGGACGTTTAACTGAATTGACTACTCTTTACGATCCTCAAGTTATCCAGCTATATGAACAGCTTCCGCATATTTCGTCAAATTTTACAAGAGGTGTCATCGATCGCGTTTTTGACATGGAAATCGCTCAGCAAGCTTATATGCTTGCAACCAATGACTTATCATGGATGGTAGCATGGACATTTATTTTTATGGTTCCTATTCTTTTGTTTTGCAAGCCTGTTCATAAGCACCAAGTAGATGTCTCCCAATCCGTTCAGCATTGATAGAATGAGAATTCAATTGTCGTCCATCTTGTTGTTTTTGCAATGTTCTTGTATGCTTTATTTCATTATTCAACACACTCTTTTATTTAGGAATTCATATGTCCCAAGAAAAAAATGCAATTAGCCCAACTCGTGAAGAAAACTATCCAGAGTGGTATCAGCAGGTTGTAAAAGCGGCTGACCTTGCTGAAAATTCGCCCGTCCGGGGTTGCATGGTTATTAAGCCATGGGGTTATGGTATTTGGGAAAACATGCAAAAGTACCTCGATCAAAAAATCAAAAGTACAGGACATGAAAATGCCTATTTTCCTTTGTTTATCCCACTCAGTTTTTTGGAAAAAGAAGCAGCTCATGTCGAAGGATTTGCCAAAGAATGTGCGGTTGTCACCCATCATCGTCTAGAAGAGAGAAATGGGAAATTGATCCCTACAGGTGAGCTGGAAGAGCCTTTAATCGTGCGGCCAACTTCTGAAACTATTATCGGAGAATCATTTTCTAGATGGGTAGAATCCTATCGCGATTTACCTCTTTTAATTAACCAATGGGCAAATGTTGTGCGTTGGGAAATGCGCCCACGTATATTTTTGCGTACGGCGGAATTTTTGTGGCAAGAAGGGCACACTGTGCATGCTTCATCTGAAGAAGCTTTTGAAGAAACGTTAAAGATGTTGGAAGTGTACCGAGAATTTGTAGAAAACATCTTAGCGATTCCTGTGATCACAGGAGAAAAATCTCCAGGCGAAAGATTTCCAGGTGCGGTCAGCACATATACCATTGAAATGATGGTACAAGATCGCAAAGCTTTGCAAGGGGGGACTTCTCACTTTTTAGGGCAGAATTTTGCCAAAGCTTCAAATATTCGTTTTAGCAATAAAGATGGTGAAACCGAATACGGGCATACCACTTCTTGGGGTATTACAACGCGTTTGATTGGCGCCTTGATTATGACACATGGCGATGACGATGGAATTCGCCTACCTCCTAAAATTGCGCATCGACAAGTTGTCATTCTCCCTATCATGCCAAAACCTGAGCATGAAGCCGCAGTGTTAGGGCAGGCGGAGAAGGTTGCTCAGGAGTTGCGCTCTTCCACATTTAATGGTCAGCCAATTTCTGTTCATGTGGATAAAAGAGATTTACGCGGTGGCGAGAAAAATTGGGAGTGGATTAAGAAAGGGGTTCCGATTCGTATCGAGATAGGACCAAGAGACGTAGAAAACCAAGTTGTAACACTCTGTCGACGTGACCAGCCGCACAAAACTAAGATCACAATTCCTGTAGCGGAGTTAAGTCAAAAATTGCCTTTGATATTAGAAGACATGCAAAATAACTATTTTGCACAAGCTTTGCAATTCAGAGATTCCCATATTCGAAGAGACATCCATACATTTGAAGAGCTCAAACAATTTTTCACACCGAAAAATGCAGATAAACCCGAGATTCATGGTGGATTTGTTTTAGCGAAATGGTGTGGAGATCCAGAAACAGAAAAAATGTTGGATGATTTAAAAGTGACCATTCGTTGCCTGCCTTTAGAGCAGTCAGAAACAGAAGGCACTTGCATTTTGACAGGCAAAAAAGCTAAGTTAGATGTGATTTTAGCAAAATCTTACTAAGCTATCTCACAAACAGCCAGTGATTCCCAACAACGGCACGCTCAGCATAACGTTTTTGTTGTTGTTGGGGATTGCGGATGCTTTTGAGATCAGTTTCTAGCTTAGCAGATAACCTTGCTTTTTCCTCTTGCATTTGATTCCAATTTTCTTCGGTAAAATGATCTTTTGTCTGAATGAATTGGCTTAATTGTTCAGGTGTGACTTTGAGCTCTTCCTCAAGAAGGGTATTAATTTGGCGATCGATTGATTCGATGTGAATAGAAAGTTCTTCGATTTTAAACGTATTTTTCTGGATTTTTTCTTCTAAAGAATCATGATCAAACATGGGATTACTCCTTTTTTCCGTTAATTTTAAAGGAGTTGGCTTTTTCAAGCAAAAAAAGAATAAGGGATTATAATGACACTCTACTTTGCTTTAATGACGGGAATATGTGCTGTGTTTGCCTTGGTTTGGTTGTTAAGGCAAAAAAAGGAAAATAGAATCCCTGAAATTTTAAACAAAGAGGAAAAATTTTCCCTATTACTTGATCAGTCAATTGAGAGAGTTTTTGATCGTTTTATGGAAGAAATCCCGATGGCCGGCATGTTTTTAAAAGGCGCGACAGCTGAAAAACTAAAAAAAACGGCAAAAAAAGAACTTGAACCTCTTTGGGGAGAAGTTCAAGCCTTGGAGATGGTTAAAGAAACGAACCAAGTAAAACCTAAATACCCAATCTTGTTGATTGGCTGTCTCCTAATCAGCATTTGTATACTCGCTATTTTTCTGCTATTTCCGACCGTGCTTTTAAATTAATAAGGTATCGATTAGAATTTATTCTAGTTCAAGCTTTTTTTTGAGCTCAGCCACACGCTCATGTAAAATAGCCACTTTTTCTGCGAATACTGGGGGATTGCTATTTTTGTTTTTCCTAATTTCTTCGATTAAATTCTCGTTCTCTTTAACAAATGGATCAATCAAATCGAATATTTTTCTCTCTGAAGGGGTTTTTTTGTCTAAGGATTCTGTAATTTCTTTTAGCGTATTCAGAAAACGTCGATGGGTGACTATATTATTTTTAAAATTATCGAAGTTTTTAAAAGTATCATTTAGATTAAATTCAATTGAAACATGTCTTTTGATATAATCTAAATCAAAAACACCTTTATGATTGAATTTATTAAATTCATTTTTATCTATTTTTAATTCTTTTCGTAGGTTTGCTTTATTTAAAACAACCCATTTGCCATCTTCTGTCTGAATTCTTGTTGAAAAAAGTCGAGTAATGAACCAAAAGGAAGGTTTTTTTTCGTAGATTTTCACTCTGCCTTCAACATTCAATTTTTTTTGATAATCTTGATCAAAAGCCTGAACTTTATCTTTAAAAAGAAGTTGTATGCGCTTGTCTTTGGCTTTAGCTTTTTCTGAACTGGGAGGTGGTATAAAAAGTTGGGCCGAAAATTTAATAGAATCGGGATTAAAATTGACCATAGGGGAACTCCATTGTTAATAATAATTATTATTATACAATTATTGTTAATTAATCATAATAATTTAAAACTCTTCTAATTGCTCCAGTTTTTCATAGCAGGTACGCTCTTTACATTCATAAAATCGGAAAATTCTAAAATCTTTAATTATCGATTATTTTAATAAATGAATGTGATGTTATAATAAAAATACCACGTTAAAATATTATTTTTTTGTCTCAGGAAAACTAATGGAAAAAACAATTATTCTTTATTCAAAACAAGACCAGCAATTTCAAATGTCTATGCAGGTCGAAGCTAACGCTCCCCTTAATGATGCACGCCTTATTCAGATTATTGAAGATGTTTTAGGTCAGGTAAAAGAAAAACCGATTAAAAATTTAAAGCTTAACGTGAAAGATCTAAGCGCCATTACGTTTGAGATCAATCAAGATCAGCAAGTTCAAAAATTAAGTTCTGAACTCAAACAAGCTCTTCCTGAAGATCTTCGTATAAAAATCGTTTCTGCGACAGCTCGTGCGCTTCCAAAAAATTTCCGATCAATCAAAGAAATACGGCAGTCTCTATTGGACACTTGGCCAAGCAATGTGCCTGTTATCAAACTATTGTGGAATGTTGCTGTGCATCCCCTAAGTCTTTTAGGACGTCTCCTCTTTTTAAAAAAATACGATATCTCAGGCTTAGATCTTGTACAAAGCCCGCATGATAAAAGAGCTTTTTTGACAGCTTTAGAGTGGAGTAAAGATGCATTGGATTTAAAATCTGAGGATGATTCGCTCCTTCCTTTGGGGGAAGAATTCACCTTGGCAGCACAATTTAAAGAAGCGATCGAAACGGGCAAAGGACAAGAAACAGGATCTAAGCAGACCCTAGCTAAAAAATACGCGGAGCAAATCTTAGAACGCTTTGAAAAAGTCGAAGATGTAGATCGTGCTGTCAATTTGATGCTCATTCCCACAGGCTACTGGAAAGATCGTGCTTTTGAGCCCGTCCTTTTAGCATTTTATCGTCATCCCGAAGGTTATTTGGCCTTGACCGAGTTGACTTATGGACAAAAAAATGCAGCTGTTTCCCACGATTTTGGATGGAAAGATGGGATTGATGCTGACAAGTTAAGTGTATATTTAGCTCCTATTTTAGGTTTGACTGAGAAAACCACTGATTCACAAGATTTTAAAAAGGACAATGTTTACCGTTTGGCCTATTTAAAATGGATGGCTCTGAAAGGTAAAGGAGCTCAAAATCTAGGGGAAAGCGAAGTCCTGGGTGAAGGAGAAGGAATCCCTACCACTGTGGAAGCCTTCAGACAAGGGATTTGGGGAACTTCTGGCGCAGTGTTTTTAGAACCAAGCCCTCAACGTCGCATGAAAGTGAATCGAGATCCTCAGCAACTCGTACATGAAACTATTCGTTTGCAATTTTCCGGCTCTGCAGCGGCAGAAAAAGCTGTCTTCACACTAGCAATTCTCAATGATCGCTTAGAAAAAGTTCTCAAGGCATTACCACAATTGAGAGAAGAGGAAAAGCGAAAATGGCTTCATCAACTGGAAAAAGATCAAAAGAGATTAGAGCGGCAATTGGGAAAAGCTTCTGGAGATATTGAATTTAAAGACATTATTTTTGGCCCAAACAGTGCTTTTTCATCCTACACGAAAAGAATAGAACAATTAAAAGGAGAGTTAACGAAGTTAGAAAGAAAAGAAGCTGCCTATCAAAAAAAGAGGCTTGCTCTTTTTACCAAAGTCAAAAGTGTTCCAACCTTTTTAAAAGTTCCTGAGGGGTTTTCCATTCAAGCCAAAACGCAAAAAATATCTTCGAAGGAAATTCTAGCATTCGATTTGAAAATGGTGTCTGAAATTCAAGAAAGGTTTGAAAACCCTTCCATGGAAAATGTGGAAGCCACGTTAGAGCAATTAAAAACGATTGCAGGACGTCTCGATGAGTTAGTTGACCAAAAGAAATATCAGGCAGCCAAAGAGCTTTATCGCTCGGTGATGTCTCATCTTCCTCTTCCAATCAGTGGTGATCCTGGTCGGGCTGAGACATTCTATGATATTTTATATCAAGTGTGTCTTGATCAAGGAAATAGCCAGCTTTTGGATCAATTTAGCGCATCGTTAGAAAAATTTTCTCACTTTTTTTGGGAAGCTAAAATTAAAACAGCAGATATGCCGCTCACTGCAAGCGACTGGGTGCACGCCATTAACCAGCAAGCAGTTTTGCTGAGGTTAATTGAAGATCGAAAAACTTATATTGAATCGATTTATCCGGGTCAATTGGATTTAAATGCTTTAAAGGACCCACAAAAAAGAGAGAAAATTAAAGAAACATTAAGCTACGAAGATCTTGCGATTTATCTTATTCGCAGTGATATAAATTACGATCTTTTGATCGAAAAACTCATTCTCGAAAAACATCTCAAGCCTTCTTTGAGTCCAGATTTAGAAGAAAAGTTTACATTGATTCGACATTACTTCAAAGAAGCTGCAGCTAGAAAAGACTCATCTTTCGGATTGAGCATAAATTCATTAGAGAGAGTCCATGATTTATATCATAAAGGCAAAGAGCGTGATAAGGTACGACCTATAATGGAAGAATTATTAATTGAGGAGTCATTGTATCGTCGCTATGCTGGAAAAAAAAGTTCAAGTTTACATGTGCCCTATTTACCAGGTCAAATGGTCGATTTGTTGCGTGCACAAACGATGTTTGTCTCTCAACTCTTCCCTGATACCTCTTTTGGTGAGACAAATGGAACCATTTTTGCTTTGAAAAATACTTTCACTCACATTAGGGAAGTGAGAACGGATTCTCCTGTCAAGAAGAAAGAAATTCTGGATGAGCAATTAAAAAAATGGAATAAGTCTACTTTCAAAGCCTTACGAAAAATGAAAAGGCTTGAGCTTCGCTACAACAAGTCCGCATGGGACATGTGCGAAATTTACAGTCCGGGTGGTTTTCGCTCAATAATGAATCCGTATGGAGTTTCCGCAGAGGGCATGATTGGACACATGCAAGTGAATTTTAATATTCAGCGAAAACATACCATTCATGCATCAGAAATGGGGAATCCACAAGCTAGATTTTTTGGAGGTTTTTTAGGCAAGAGAGCAGAACCTTATCAGGGTGCAAAAGAGTCTCCTTATCTGGAAGATGGTTGGGGGAGGATGTTTGGGAAGGGGAATAGTTCTGCAACAAATTTAAATTATTTATTTGGGTTGGAGGATTCAAATCCAGTTGATGATTTGTTGATGATCTCCACAGAAGTTAAAGAAGAAAATGGTCGAGATTATTCCCCCAAAAATGTTCAAAGTATCTTAGACCTGGCTTTGCAAAGATTTGACTTTTTCGAGGGCCCTGATGAACAAAGACGTCTAGTCGCGGCCCTTTTCCGTCCCCATGTCATACAAAGAGCCCTACGTTTATATCCAGAGTATTTTTTAGAACGGGCAGATCTATTGCACGAAGCTCTTCAACAAGCCATCCAACAAGGCCATCATGAACGGGCTGGGTTTTTATTGTTTTTGTGTTCGCAGATTGTCAACCATGCTCAAGCTGCTATGAAGTGGACTGATGAGGATTCTAAAGACCCTTATGTCTCAGAATTCCAAACCCCTCCAGCAGATCCCGATGTCCTTCAAGAGATAACTGAACGTTTGCCGAGTTTTTATACGGAGAATCCCGTGAGTAAGAAGAGGTATCTAACTTACTTGCTTGGGCGTTTGCAGCATCAGAACGTTTCATCAGAAGAACAATTAAATTTCTCGGCATATTTTGTAAGCTTTTTTGCCAATCATGCTGATGCGAATTTTCCTGAAAAGTTGGATTTGCTAAAAGATCCTAACACGTGTGCCAATTTGCTATTGGCCATAAATCGCCTGCAAAATTTGCAGGAACAAGTCACCATTCCATTCTTGGCTCATATGGGCATCGAATGGGCAGAGAAAATACTTTTTCCGTGGATGCTAAAAACCTATTCAGCTGATGACTGGAGCATGACTTTAGATAAATTTGTAGAAACCTCTCAAGGGATAATCCTTGGTGCAGGAGGGTGGAGTCCCAATAGGAAGAGTCCCCACGTTTGGGAAAAGGGAAAGACACAAGTCGATATTTCTTCCATGCGAATTATTTTGATTGAAGGAAATAGGCCAAATGGCGTCCAAACAGGATTGCCGAAGGATTTAGTGCAGTCTTCTGAATATCAGTTTCTTTTTGGCGATAAAAAGTTTTACGGTACTGCCCAAGTTGGAAAGGCTGCGGATGAACGCGTTTATCATTTTGAAGATGATCAGAATCGTCAATTTAGAGCTTTTTGCAGACAGGGTGATGAGCTTCCAGTGATTGAGCAAAAATTTTCAAGTGAGACTACCGGTTTAAAAAAAGATCGATGGTATCGCTTTTGCTTTCCTCAAGCTGAGGTTACTGACAAGCCATTGTCCGGAATTGAGCAGAAGCTTTCTTCCCAAGGAATGTGGGTGGATAGTCGCCATCCAAAAAAAGGCTTAGCTTTTTTACCTTTAAATGCCTCAAATACAACTCTTCAAGACGTTTTTTATTTAGAATTTGACCAAAAAAGTCGTTTAAAAACCATTAAAAATCAGCGAGGCCAACAGGTTGTGAATGAGCGGCGCAACTTATTAACAAAAGTGATGGGACCGACTGCCAGTCAGGATATCCTGTTTTTGCGAGGTAAGTGGGCTCAAAGGATTACGGAAATTCGATTTTTAGGTCTTGGAATAAATCTCAAAGAAAGCAAAAAACAAGGTCCCTGGAAAGTTGTTTCTGGGCCTTATCAAGGGTTTGAGTGGAATATTGGGGGAGATGAAAAAACCAGGCGTTTGCTCTCTTCATTAGATGCTTCTTTAGAGGAATTTGGATTGCCTTTAACGGATCCTGAGACCGGCGATATGCATCTTTTACTTTGGCCCCAGGAGGTTACTAAAGATGCTCAGGGCAGTTTGTTATTTCATAAAAATGAGACTCTTGCAAAGCCTCTAAAGGTTCGCTTTTCAGATCGTTTACCTCCTCAAGGATCCAGTGCAGGATTTTTATACTTAGCTTATTTGTTTGGTACTAAGCAAGATTATCAACATGCCTTTTATTTTTTAGAGCAAGCTTTACAAGGCAGGCTAGAATCTGCAGATGAATTAGAAAGCTTTTTGAAAGTTATGGAACTTTTTCAAAAGTTGCCAGGCAATTCTGTACGTAGCATTACGCTGAAATTAAAGGCTGAACTGTGTGGCCGGAAAATTGTGCGACAACAAAGCCAGAAAGGGAATTTTTCCCCTGAAAATTGGCAAGCGTTTCTCGGGGATTCTCAATATATTGCGGATTTATATAGAAAACGTGAAGAACATTTTGAGCACTCTACTTTTAATCCAGAATCATTGGAAAGTTTTATTAAAGAGAGTTTTCAAGAGCTTCGCCTCACTGAAGAAGAACTTGAAGAAATTGGGCATGTGCAAGTTGAATCTTTGCGTGATTTAACTCAGGAGCAAGACCATTTTAAAACTTTGCAAGCGCAAGAAACCCCACTCGACTTAACCGAAACGCAGCTCAAGGCTTCAATTGGGGAGCTAAGTGAATTTTTGCTAGCAAGTGTGCAAAAACCCCCGAAGCATCCTGAAGAACTTTTGGCTAATCTTCATCATCTTGATTCAAATGTTTTATCGGAACATTTTTTTAGTTTTTGGAATTTAGTCATCGATAAAAAATTAAAAAAAGAAGATTTGATCGGTTTATTCGCCCCTTTAGAACAAAAGGACAGCAGATCAAATACTGAAATGGAAAAGCTTGTAGGAGGAAGTCTTGTAAAAGGGATAAAGGGAATCATCAAAAGTTCCAAGGCGTTGCTGACAGTGGGGCATTCACAGAAGATCGAATCTTTAGCGATTCTTTTGGTCGCTTTGACGGAGCTTCCTGATAGCGATAAACAAAGGCTTAAATTTGATGTTAATCAACTTTATCAAGCCAAACAAAAACTGCCATCTCATTTAGTGTCTTTAGGTGTAAAATTAATTCGAAAGAATAATCGGGAGCTTATTCAAGCTAAGACGCAGATCCATAATCAAATTCATCATGTTTTATCTCAGAGAAAGGAAAAAGAGCAAAATGTTGCTTCAGAAGATCTTGTAGATGATCAAATTCAAAATAGTTTAAGAACTCTCTATGCTCTTGAAGCAAATCGAAATTTATTGGATTTAAAACGCCTTCATACACACTTGCGAAAAAATCCATTACTATTTGGTGCGGTACTCAGCCCTGTTATTGTCGAATTTTTAAGAGGATGTTCTTCTGCTCAGCAGATTCCTATTCATGCATTTGTCGAATCGATTCGAGCAAGGCATCGGCTGAATGTGATTTCAGAACTACGCGAATCTGAGTTGAGTAAGCGGATTCAAGCTTTGGAGCAAACACTGCGATCAAAGAGGTTCCAAGACAAATGGCCAGAAATAGATGAGGTTGGTGTTTGTGAGATTTTGCATCCAAAAATTGCTGATTTGACAGACCATTTGTTGGTGAGCACTCCCCCAAAATTAGCATTCATTTCTACAGAAGGGATTGAAAATGCGCATCAAGAAATTCAAAAGGCTTTACAAACTTCTCAAGGATTGATTGAGCAGAACGAAAATGAATTGCTTATGCAAGGTGTGCAAGGTGCCGCCAAGAATCTTGCGATGAGCCACGATCAAAATCAAATTTATGATCCGGAATCATTCAAAGCATTAAAAGACATTTTCGAGTTACATAGAAAAGGTCTGATGCAAGCTTCTCAAGGAAAACGGGAAACCATTTTAGGTTTTTTACGAAAGAAAGAACATTTTCTGAAACTCCCAAAACACATCCAATGGGCTGTCAAAAATGAAGAAACAGTAGGAGAAGCTGTTTTACTTAATCATGCGATCAATGCGTACCAAAGCCTGCTGTTAAATATTCCATCTTTGGAAAAAGAGATCTCGGAATTTTTAATGATCGATACAGAAGCTGAAATGTTAGGACAACCAACAAACGCGATCTTAATGCAAATGGAGCAACTTTTAAAGTTCAAAAAACGAGATGATGAGTGGATGCAAGAGTGGAGTTTACAAGCCTTTGCCTTGCAAAAACTGGTCAAAGCGGCTTCTGATCGAGAGTTATTCTTGGTTGGGGAAGGAGCGGATAAAGGAAAACTGGCTGATCCTCGTTTTAATCGCAAATTTTTAGTCACACAATGGCGAAATAAAATTTATTTACGCCAAGAACAAATGGATATGGCGCGAGAAATGGAGAAAAATCCCTCCGCCTATTATGAGCTGCGGATGGGACTTGGAAAAACTTCTGTGATTCTTCCTACTGTGCTGCTCCTCATTGCAGAAAAAGGGCAATTACCTGTTGGAATCGTTAAAGAAGAATTATTTAGAGATAATTTAGAATCCCTCGATCAGAGTACCCGTGCGATGATGCAACAAGCAGCTTGTGAGTTCACATTTGATATAAATGCAGGAACAACTCCAGCGGTTTTAGCGGAGCAGTACTTGCGTTTGTTAAAAGCAAAGGAAGAAAAAGGCTACATTTTAACAACCCTGCATACGAAAGCTTCCATTGAGCACAGGCTAGGCCTACTGCGTGATGAGATGGCTGCACAAGTGAGAAAAGCGAAAGTTCAAGGTAACATCGAGCAAGCATTGCCTTTGTTACATACTCCGCAAAGAGAAGTCTATTGGCTAGAAAAAATGCGGGCTCTCATCAACGGAGATTCAAACTTTTTTGGTTTTGACACTCAGACCATCATTGATGAGGTAGATGACGTTCTCAATGTGATTAATGAGGATAATCTGGCCTTAGGAAAATCCGTTCCTTTGAATCGCACTGTAATTGACATGATGGAAATCCTTGTTGAAGTTATCTACACTTCATCCGATTCCGAAGTAAAAAAACTGCGAGAAGCGATTCAGACAAAACAACAAGCCGCATTACGAACATCAGATGTTAAAGAGATCCTCTTGCCAGCTTTAGCAAAAGAAATTCTAAAAAATGATCATTTTCAAACCCTTATTAGTGGCTTAAATGCGGATTCAGAAAGTCTTTTTGTTGAATATCTATGTGGAAACAAAGAAAGTCTTCCTCCAGAGTTTCCGGTGCCTAGTTTAGACGAAGAAGACAGCTTTCAAAGAAATGTGGGTGCATTAAAGCACATTTTGCAGACTACACTGCCGATTGCATTAAATCAAAATCCTGGTATTGATGTTGCGGTAAAAAAAGAAGACGGATTTACCGTTGGCCCGCAGGTGAGTGGACAGGATAAAAAAGATGTGGTTTATGGGGATGAGTATGATGTAATTGTGAATCATTATTTAGCCTATGTTTCCGAATTGCCTACCACAGGTGTGATTTCTCAAGCTTTGAGTTCTTTAAGGGAGAAATTTCCAGATGAATTTTCAGAAATTTCTCGACAAGCCTTTGTCGCTGGGGAAAAAAATCTGATCAAGTTTTTGAATCGTCCAGAAAACTGGAAAGAGAGGCTTCTTATTTTACGAGCAGAGATTTTAGAGTCTCAGAGAATCAAACGTTCCGAAGAAGAAATGGTAATCAATGCTCAAGAATTAGTTTATGGGCAACAATTTGGAGGAATGACCGGAACATTAAATGCTTATCTTCTGCCTGAAACGCAGGGAAAAACAGCAGATTACACACCCCGCCAAGTTGAAGGTGAAACGTTATTGCGTATTGCAGGAAAAGAGAAACCTCCAGTTGAGGTTGCTCCAGATGACGAATTAATCGCTAAAATGGCTAGTTACCTGGTAGATTCTAGCTGCAAGGCTTTGATCAATGAAGGAATGTCATTTAGTGGGAAAAATGCTGTCCAGGTGGTTGATGAATTACGCAAAACTTCTGCGGGGAAAAATCGAATATATATCTTGATTGACCCTGAAACTCGGAAACCCCTTATCTGGCGTCCTGGAGTGCAAGAACCGCAAGAAATCTCAAAAACTGCTATCCAGGAGATGCTCACTTCGAATGCCAAATTTAAAAAAGAGTGTGTGTTTTATTTTGGACCTCCAGATACACGTGGGACAGATTTTGTCATCCCAACAGGATATGGAGTTGTTGTGTATGGACCAACAACGACGATGTCTAGCGCCGTGCAAGCCTGCTGGAGGCTACGAGGATTAGGGGTGCAGCATCATTTAAAATTCTTATGTCCCGGATCTGTGGCTAAGCGGATTAATGAAGAAACGCAGAAAGATAAAGATCAAATCACTTGGCTAGATATTTTCAATGATATTAAAAAGCAGACGCTTGAAAGCCAAAAGGGACTTAATTTGAAAGCAGCCCAGGAAAAAATACAAGCAATCATTCCGGTTGGGATTCGCAATCTGCTCAGTCAGCATCATCCTGAAAAAGATTCAGCCTCTTATTGGGATCCCTCTCATTCAGCAGGTCGCCTAGTTGACACGATTTTGGATACAGAGCTTCATCTTGTGGTTCGAGAGTTTTTATGTAATTCTAAAGAAAGCCATCCTGTTCGAGACTATTCTCCAACCTCCTTAATTCCTATTCAAAAAGAGATGGCCAACACGATTAAGCAACAAAGAGAACTCCTAGAAGAAATTGAAGAGCGTATTGCAAAAATCAAAGAAGAAATGCGTGAATCCGAAATTCTAGAGTATGCCGAGCATCGTTTTACTTCTGTAGAAAATCAGCTAGAGGAGATGAAGCAGAGAATTGATGCTTATGAATTAACATTTAAGACTCATCTAGAGATGCACAAAAAGTACCTGCCAGAGCATGTCCCCAACAATGGGTCTGCCGTCGCTACATCACAAGCACAAGTTCAAGAAGCCCAACAACAACAGCAGCAACAGCAGCAGCAACAACAACAATTGACAGCCATAAAACGTGCGGATAGGAATTATCACAATTATCAATATGATTATTGGGATTTCGTAAAAGATTCGTATCCGTTTTACCAAATAGGAATAGACGGTACGAGCATGGGACTAAAAGAAAAGCTTGATGCGCTTCCTGGCTTTGATGAAGATGTGATGTTTTCAAAACACATGGCACTAGTTTTAGCCCTATTGCCGACGGTGACAGGGGCTCCTTTGGGACGCATACTAGTCGTTGAGGATGAAGTGACCTTAATTTGTACCGAAGATTTTCATTTTGCATTGGAGAAAATTAAAGGACAACAAGCCGCCGTATTTTCTCTTCTAGATGGAGCACGTTATCCAGCGGGAATAATGATTAATGAATATGGTGAAGAGATTCCAGATATTACAAACCCAGCACTTATACGCAAAATCGTCCAAATAAAATGGCGTCTTGGTTACTTTTCATATTCGAAAATGGAAGAGAATGTTTTAAAAGAATGGTTAGAGGAGTTATCGCATGAAGAAGTAAAATTTCACTGGAAATGGTTGAATCAAAGTTCTAATAAGTTCCAAGTTGAACTCTTTAAAAAATGGTGCCCACATTTAAATAAGGTTGTTTGAGAGATTCTTTTATCAAGTGAAGGGCCCCCCACGAAGAGCCCTACATGTTTATTTTGAGAACCCTACATTAACATTGAAAATTGGCGAAAGATTTCCAGAATAAAGATGGCGAAAAAAATCGTCATTATAATTGCCAGGGATGTTTTTCCACCCCTTACAACAAAGGGGCTCGTTTGTTTTAAATGATAGCGAGATCTCCAGGCCATTAAAGCAGGCAAAACTCCAAAAAGAATCACCGTAATAAATCCTCCGGCATATCCAAGAGCTGTCAGGAAAATATGGGGATAAGTAACGGCAAAAGGAAGAGGTGAAAGCAGAACCGCAGCGCATAAATAGGCGCGTGTTTTTCCTTCATTTTTGACGCTTAATCCATCGCTGAGAAAATCAATGCAACTTAGTGCTGTGGTGATCAAAGAAGTCGCAATGGCGAGAAAGGCGAATAAATTAACGGCCGTTAAAATATATGGAGATCCTGTAGCGTGCGTCAATAGGCCACTTGCCATATCTTGATTTTGAACTGTTTCAGAAAAAAGGGGATGATTGCGTAGAGGCAGCATCCCTAAGATAACCCCTTCCCAGAGTAAATAAATCCCCAGGGGGATAAGATTTCCTAAAATAATGGCTAAACGAAGTTTGCTCACGTTTCTTTTCATGTAGATTGTCAGACTTGGAATCAGATTATGATGTCCAAATGATATCAACATTAAAGGAACGGTGGCAAAGGCTGTTGACCATTCTTTTTCATGCAAAGATTGCATTTCAATGTTGGGCATGCCGAGTAAAATCAGAATCCCATAAGCGGCGACAAGGCCTATCATAAGGATTCGATTAAGGCGATCTATCGCATGCGTTCCCAGGTAGATCAAACAAGCAACTAAAGACATGGAAAATAGGCTGCCAAATGAATGAGAAATCGGAATATTAAGCTTGTGGAATCCATTTGCGACTATTTCACCACTCCCCGAGGCGTAGGCCACCAGAATGCAATAAAAAAGGAGAATGAATAGGATCCATGTCAAAAATTTTCCTGTTTGCCCAAGGGTAGCTTTTGCCATGCTGATCAAACTGACCTCATGATCAAAGCTCAGTGTTAGCTCCAAAACTAGTAAACCGGTACATATCATGACGAAGCATGACGCGATTAAAATTAAAGAAGCAGGAATAAAACCTGTCAGTGCGCTGACCACAGGAAGACCTAACATGCCTGCGCCAATGCAGCAGCCTGCGACTAGGAGAACACCACCTGTGGCGCTTCCTTCTTTTGCAAAAGAACTCATCATCAATCTCGATTTATGATTTGATAAAATAGTCAAAAAAAAGGCTTAAGCCTTGGATATAAAACCAAAACGGTTAGCGGCTAAATACTTAAACTAAAAGGAATTGTGGGGAAAAATATAGATAGGCTAACGCCAGGAAGAGACAAAAGAAAGGAATTGTAAGTTATGATGTAATAAAGACATCATCGTGCTCTTTTATAAATGGGTTTGGTTAAGTTGAGATTACTAAATCATAAAAAAAGACGCAAGCCTTAAAAACTAATCGGATGGGAAACTTACTCTTTTTCCCATCCGATAATCTTCAGTTTTTACGAGAGAGTAGGGCATTGCGTACACCTGCTGCGTAATCAGGATGTGCCTTTTCAAAATGACCTAGTTGTCTGTCAATGATATATTGAGGAACTCCTTGCATGGCATCTGCAACATTATTAAATAGACGTTGTTTTTGTTCGAAATTGAACAGATTAAATAAGGCGCGCGGTTGGCTGTAGTCATCATTTCCTTCTCTATGGTTGTATCGATCGGCATCCCCTGAAATTTTGAGAGGTGGTTCTCTGTATTTTTCATCTTGAACAGGTCCATTGAAAGAATTGGGTTCGTAAAAAGCATCTGCAGGTGTGCGACTTGGAAAAAACCGCATAGGCCCATCTTTATGATAATTGTGTACCGGGCATTTAGGTGCATTGACAGGCAATGCTTCATAATGGGTACCTAAACGGTATCTGTGTGCATCTGCATAGGCGAAAATTCTCGATTGCAACATTTTATCAGGGGAGTAGCTGATTCCATGGACAATGTTGGATGGGGAAAAAGCAGCCAGTTCGATATCCGTGAAGTAATTATCAGGATTGCGATTAAGTTCTAAAACGCCGACCGGATTCAGAGGATAATCGCCGTGAGGCCAGACTTTTGTTAAATCGAACGGGTTGTAAAGTGTTTTTTCTGCTTCATGTTCTGGCATGATTTGAACAAACACATTCCATTTGGGAAAGTCTCCTTTTTCAATGGCGTGAAAGAGATCCTCTTGAGTGGATTCTCTGGTTTTTCCTACGACAGCTGCTGCTTCCGCATTTGTCCAATGACGGTGTCCTTGAGCTGTTTTGAAATGAAACTTGATCCAAAAACGCTCATTCTGTGCATTAATAAATGAGTAAGTGTGTGAACCGTATCCATTCATGTATCGCACGGATTGCGGCAAACCACGATCAGACATCAAAATGGTGACCTGGTGAAGAGATTCGGGCGATAACGACCAAAAATCCCACATGGCTGTGGGTGAGCGTAAATTTGTGCGTGGGTGTCTTTTTTGGGTGTGAATAAAATCGGGAAATTTATAAGGATCACGCACAAAAAAGACGGGGGTGTTATTTCCAACCAGATCCCAATTGCCATCTTCAGTGTAGAATTTCAAGGCAAATCCCCTGACATCTCTTTCTGCATCGGCAGCTCCCAGTTCGCCTGCGACAGTCGAAAAACGGGCGAGCATGGGTGTTTTCTTACCAACTTCGGCAAAAACTTTGGCACAAGTGTATTTGGTGATATCGTGGGTAATGGTGAGCGTACCAAAAGCTCCCCATCCTTTAGCATGCACGGTGCGTTCAGGTACACGTTCTCTATTTTGGTGAGCAAGCTTTTCAACAAGCTGGTAGTCTTGAATAAGTAAAGGGCCTCTTGGCCCAGCTGTAAGCGAATTTTGGTTGTCTGGTACGGGTGCTCCAGCGGTGGTGGTCAGCGTATCTTTATTCTCCATCCTTATCCCCCTTTTAACTTGTTAAATTAAAATTAAATATAAGGATGGAGGTTTATTTTCAATAAAATTATGCGCTATTACATCCGCTCAACTGTTTGGACCCCAAGAATCGAAAGGCCCTGTTTCATGGTTTTGGCCACAATTTCACAAATTTGCAAGCGAGAGTTTTGTTGTGGGGATCCCTCGACGCGACAATCTCTGAAGAAAGCATTGAATTTCTCTGCTAAACCGTACAGGTATTCGGTTAAGCGGTTTGGCAACAAGTCTGAAGCCACTTGTTCTAGGGCTTCTTCAAATTGTGCTAGATGTACCGCTAAGGAAATTTCAGAGGGATGCTCAAGTACAATCGGATCTTTAAGTTCTTCGATTTTGAGAGCCGGATTAATTTTGCGTTTAATGCCTGCCACACGTACATAAGCATACATCAAAAAGGCAGCCGTATTCCCTTCAAAGCGAAGCATGCGCTCGTAGCTGAAGGTATAATCGCCTGTTCGATTGCAAGCAAGGTCGGCATATTTTACAGCCGCGATACCCAACGTTTTAGCAAGTTTTTCTCGTTCTTCTTTTGGCATCTCAGGGGAGCGTTCGATGAGCAATTGATCTGCATGCTTGACAGCGGCTAGTAGAAGATCGATTAAACGTTCGGTTTCACCAGATCGGGTTCGAAACTTTTTCCCATCAGATCCCAAAACTAAACCGAACGGTACATGGTCCACACGTACTTTTGAAGCATCTAGATAGTGCGCTTTTTCGGCGGCTTGGAAAATCATTTGAAAATGAAGAGACTGTCCTGCATCGGTCACATAAATAATTCGATCCGCTTTTTCTTCCAGAGTCCGTTGACGAATGGCCGCCATATCGGTTGTGTCATAATTATAACCTCCATCAGACTTTTGAACCATTAAGGGCAATGAGGCGCCTTCACGGTTTTGAAAGCCTTCTAGGAAGATACATTTTGCACCATCAGATAGGGTGACAAGACCTTTGGCTTCTAGATCCGCGACAGTGTCTGCTAGCATCGGATTGTAATAAGACTCGCCTCGTTCGATAATTTTGACGTCGAGAAGATCATAGATTTCTTGGTAAGCTTTACGGGAGATATCGCAGATGATTTCCCACGCTTTCAGAGCTGCTGGATCGCCACCTTGCAAAGCGACCACTTCAAGTTGAGACGTTTTTTTAAAATCTGCGTCGCTATCAAACCGTTCTTTTGATTTTTTATACCACTGAACTAAATGTTGAAGATCGGTCTTTTCTGTCCCATCTAACACATGCGGCGTCTCTTGCTTCATGTAAGCAATCAGCATTCCGAAGGCTGTGCCCCAGTCCCCGATATGATTGAGTCGCAAGACATCATGACCTAGAAATTCAAAAAGGCGAGCCAAGCTATCCCCAATGATGGTCGAGCGCAAATGACCCACATGGAGCTCTTTGGCTGTATTTGGGGATGAAAATTCCACAATGATCTTTTGCTTATGCTGGGGTAGTTCAATATCTAAATGGGAATCCAAAAGAATGCGATGCAACTTTTGTGATAAATAAGCGGGATCCAGCGTGATGTTGATAAAACCCGGTCCTGCAATTTCCATTTTTTCGATCAGGCGAATCCCTTCTAAATTGACATCTACATGCTCAATAATACGGGTAGCAATATCTCGAGGTTTCGCACCCAATACTTTTGCCAATTTCATGGCAGAGTTGCATTGATAATGTCCAAACTGCGCTTGTGTGCTTTGGGAAATTTCCAAAGGGAGGGGCGTATTGGGATCCCATTCTGGAAAAGCCGAAAGGATGGCTGTTTGAAATTTTTGACTTAAAATATGGAGTAAAGTTGACATGTTGATAAGGCTATTTTGTTATGAGTGTTTTGATTGATTTCCCCAGCTATGGATAACGGCACGTATATCCAGGGCAAGCTCTTTTGAGAGGGCGGGATGATTTAAAAGCTCTTTAAAATCTTTTTGTTGGGCAGGATCTTTAAGGCCTTCACATGTTAAAATCAGATATGGAGCAAGAGATAGGTTGGAGAGGATATCTTTCTCCTGAAGCATCTTGAGACATGTTTGCGCCACATCCTCATCATCTTTAAAAGAAACCAAGGCAATCGCAGCCCGCTCAGTATCGTAAGTTAAGGGACGTCCTTTGAGAATTCGCATGAGAAACTCTTTGGCAGGTTCACCAATGCTCTTTAAAGCCTTTAGGGTAATTTCTTCATCAAAAACGTCCATTTCTCCAATCGATTCAAATAAGGATATAATGGCGCGTTTATCTCCAACTAGTCCCAGGCATTTTGCGGCTAAGGCTGGCGCAAGTCCATATCCAGGGAATAGGGGATCATGAAAGTCTTCTGAACGGAGCAAATCGATGAGCGCCGGAACGACCGCGTGCTTCTGATCGGCAACTGCTTGGATATCTTGTTCTTCCGATTCTCTTTCTGAGAGGATGAGATCGGCAATCAAGCGAGGAATTTTGGTAGCAGAAGATTCTGTTTCATACAAAGAACGTAGCTTTTTATAAAGGTCTCTTGATTGAGCTACTTTTTCCATTTCAGGACCTGTCAATAAGAGTGCAGCTAAATTTTGCTGCATCTGTGCCTCGAGCATGGCTAATCGATTGATATCTTCTAAGGAAAAATCTTCGGAGACTCCTTTTCCTTCTTTTTCATAATAATCGATCATAGTGGGAAAATGTCCACCAAAGTGGCATTCTCGATGCATGAGAATCAAATGGTCTATCGCATTCGTAAAAGAATGCTCTTCATTGAAATCATTTTGTGGATTATGCGTCATATTATTTAACTATTAATGTGAATGGATTCATTTGCTTTTTTGAGAACAAGATTGGCATTGTAGCTTGAACGGACAAAAGGTCCGCAATACATATAAGGAACACCTATGGAATGCCCAAATTGTTCATAATGTTTAAATTGTTCGGGAGTTACGAAGGCTTTGACTCGTAGCTTTTGGCGATGAGGCTGTAGATATTGGCCAATTGTGATAATGGCACATCCGGCCTGTTGCAAATCTTGGATTGTTGCGAGGACTTGCTCTTCCGTTTCCCCGAGTCCCACCATTAAACCGGACTTAATTAAGGTGTGAGAGTTGGCTAAATGCTTTTTCATATAGCTTAAAAAAGAAAGGGTTCGATCGTAGGTGGCATGGTGTCTTACGCGTGGAGTTAATTCTCGAACGGTTTCAATATTGTGATTGAAAATGTCGGGTTTAGCATCGAGCACTAGGTCCCAAGCTGTTTCGTTTCCAAAGAAGTCGGAGGTCAGGACTTCAATTGTGGCGTCTGGGTTTTCACGTCGAATTTCTTCAACCACAGCAGCTAAATGTCCGGCTCCGCCATCTGACAGATCATCGCGCGCCACCATTGTAATCACAACATGTTTAAGGCCTAATTGCTTAACCGAATCTGCGACACGTTTAGGTTCGTTGGGATCAATCGCTTTGGGGGCTTTTGAAAAGTCGATGCTGCAAAAACCACAATTACGAGTGCATTCTTTTCCAAGGACTAGAAAGGTCGCTGTATTTTTTGACCAACATTCCAAAAGATTCGGGCATTTGGCTTCTTCACACACTGTGTGAAGACGATTTTCTGCCACAATTTTGCTTGTAGCTCGCAGTTCTGAGCCTTTGGGGAGTTTACGATGTAGCCATGAGGGAAAACGTCCAGGTCCAACAGCCTGCTCAGGATCACGGGTTTCAGGATTTGCAGGCAAAACATTTAACTTAGAGATCTTAGGCTTAGGAAAGAGGTCAAATTTTTCTTGCGTCATCAATCAGTCCTGCTTTTTTTTCTTCGGAGGTAGATGCAATGGAGTTTCGTTGGCTAATAAGGCCGCTTCCATCCAAGCCTCTGCGACAGTTGGATGTGCATGAATTGTGTCAGCAACAGATTCAACAGTCAATTCATTTGCGATGGCGACACCCATTTCGGCGACTAAAGTTGAGGCATCGTGACCCACAACTTGAGCACCTAAAATTTGTCCCGTTTTTTTGTCCGTTACAATTTGCGCAAATCCCTCAGTTTGAATCGCTGCTTGCGATTTGCCAAGAGCGCTGAAAGGAAACGCTGAGACGGTAGCTGCATAACCAGCTTCGAGAGCCTGTTCTAAAGATAGACCGACAGTTCCAATTTCGGGGTGGGTAAAAATGACCGAGGGGATTGCGTTATAATGCATGGTGGCTTTGATTCCAGCAGCATTACTTCCAGCGACTAGACCTTGGTGTGAAGCCACGTGCGCTAACCACCATTTGGAGGCAATATCGCCCACCGCGTAAATTCCTGCAATGTTCGTTTCCATCTGATCATTCACTTTGATTAACCCGTTATCTTGTACATAGACCCCGGTTTTTTCAAGACCAATTGCCGTTGTATTGAGTTGACGCCCAACAGCTACAAGGGCAATGTCAGCTGTAATGGTTTTATCCCCTGCAAGATTGACACTAATGCCGGCTTCGGTTGAGTCGATCGAATGGACCATTGCACTGGTTTCGATCGAGATCCCTTGTTTTTGAAAGGCCTTCGTTAAAAAACCAGAGACTGTTCCACTTTCCATGGGAAGAATACGGGGCATCATCTCGATAAGGATGACTTCCACGTTAAATGCGGCATATAAAGAAGCAAACTCACATCCGATGATTCCGCCCCCGATAATCGCAATTTTTTTTGGCAGTGTTGTCAAATCAAGCAATGAGGTGGAATCATGAATTTTTTTATAGTCAAAGGGGAAAGCAGGAATTGAGCGAGGCTCCGATCCTGTGGCAATAATCGTTTTGTCTGCGTAAATTTCGAGGTTGTCTTGACCCGTAATTTTGATAGTTCTTTCAGACGTGAATTTTCCATAGCCACGGAAAAGGGTGATTCGATTAGAAGCAATCAATCCTTCCAAACTTGTGCGAACTTTTTTGACCACATCGTCTTTTCGTTGAACCATTTTGGCGTAGTCGAAGGAGACAGTGCCGACTGAAATGCCAAATTCTTCCGCGTCTTTGATTTTTTGCAATACTTCTGCATTAGCGATCAAAGCTTTAGAGGGAATACACCCTCGATTCAAACACGTGCCGCCCAGTGTGTTGGCTTCGATTAAGGCGACAGACAATCCGTTTTGGGCAGCTTTAATCGCTGCGGGATAGCCACCGGGACCACCGCCAATAACGGCTACATCAAATTTTTTTTGAGTATCAGGCATACTCACCTCTGCAGATTATTCAAACGTTAGTAAATAAATCATTTAAAATGACTACCCATCTTTATAATTAAGATACAATAAAATGAATTCTTAATAAAGGTTTTGAAGCTAAGAATTAGTCATTTTCTCCAAGGGCTCTTCAGTTTTTCGAAGGGGCCGCTTTGTGAGAAGGTTAAACTTTAAGCCAAAGTTGCCGCGGCAACGCCAACCAATATAAAAATCACTGCGATAATGAGAGAAGTAGCATAATCGTAAAGATAAAAAAGGTTTGCCTCCATGCAGGCCGGCAAAAAAACAGGACCTTTCATTCGCGAAAACAATTTTTCCTTCTTCGGAATAGTCGCCAATTGAAATCCCTTTTTTCGTCATTTTCAAAAGTGTCCATTCACTATTTTTTCGATGAGCCGAGCCAATCACATAGAAACAAAAATTATGTAAAGGATTTCGAAGACTCCAACACAGGGCTTTTGATGCAGAGATGGGGTATTCAGGGCGGTAATGAGCCGTTTCTTCCTCACCAAAAATGCCATCGTCATCGTTACCAAATAAGCTCCATGTGAGCCAATGCCCCACATCATAAGGCTTGATTTGGCTGCGGTGACGAGGAATATAACGATAAAGCCAGTGGGATAAAGCCGCTTGTTTCTGTGGAGAAGGTGTTGCATCTTGAGGGAAAGATGTGTTATCTATTGTAGGATAAATGCAGGAAGAAGCTAGAAAACTGCTTGTTGGAATTTTATAAGAAGCACATCCTTCAAAGAGCAAAAATAAAATGAACCAGAATCTCATGATGTGCAGCTAATTTCCTGTATAAAAGAAAGGGAAGCTTTGAAATGTCAGAGCGCCCTTAAAAAGATCACTTCCAATATATCTAAGAAGAAAATATGAATGCAACAGACAAAAAAAGACTCTGTTGGAACTGTGAAGCAAGGGTTCCTTTTTCCGAAGAAAATTGTTCTTACTGTGGAGTTTATCTTTCTCCAATGATCCTTCCAGGACTAACTCCTGAAGATGAAATTCCAGCGCCACTCTATAAGCCGGTCGAAGACACAACGATCCCAAAATCTCCCTACGGAGAAATTTTTGAGGAGCAAAAAGAAGAGCATAAAGAGTCTGCTGTAACCCTACAAAAAGTTCCTGAATTGATTTATGAACCCATTAAAACGGTTGCCATTCCGATGGGTCTTCTGTTGGGGGGATCTGTTTTTTTTCTCTTTGGAATGATTTTATTTCTCTTTGCGTCTGACAGCTTTTTTACTCTGCAATGGAATGGTGCTTATTGGTTTATTTATGTGCTTCTTTCTTTGCCCATGCTGTTTTGCGGGTGGAAAAAAATGCAAAATTTAGATGCTTAAACAGTATTCATAAGTGAGCAATCTATCTTCTTAAAGCGAGTGCAAAAGCTCTTGTTTTAATCAAATGAATTTTTTAAAAAATACTTTTATATTTTAACTTCTTAGTGCGTCAGGTCTTAGTATGATACAGAGCAGTGTAGGGGTACAGCCCAATTTTCAAGCCCAGTTATTTGTCAGATTTCCTTGCAAAATTTTTTTAAGTAAAAATCCTTTTCAAGGTTTACAAAATGAAGCAACCAACGAGCAGGTATTTTCTTTTCTAAAAAGAAGATTTACGCATGTGATTTCTTTATTAGAGTCAGATAGCCTTTATCAAGCCTACCTTAGTCGAGATATCAATGCGGAACATTTACCCATTTCTCGCTTGGAACTCCCGGAAGAAGATAAACTAAGAGACCTTATCTGTCGTATAGCTGAAATTGTCAAAGAAAATCCGCATGCTAAAATTTTAATCCACAGTGAAAATGGAACGGATAGAAATTTAGTAGTGGCTGCATGCGTGTATAAATTTTTTTGCAAATCTGATGGGAGAAAAGCAATGGCAGTGTTGCCAAGAGCTATAAAAAATCGCAGACAGATTGAATTTATTGAGAATTACGGCTCTACAAAGCCTGTAGATACAGCTATGGAAGAAGTGGATTTTGACTTGAAAAGAGGCTATGAGTCGCAATAAGATGCTCGTAGATATCTGAAATAATACTGTGAAGACGATTTAATCTCTTTACATATTCTAAATCTTCGTATTAGTGTAGTTCCTTTTCAAAATATGTCCCTTTAGGAGGGGAACTATGACAAGCAATGTGAGTGATAGATGTTCGAACGTGATTGGTCATCCGTATGACCAATACTCGCTTTCCGAGGAAAATGATAAGAAAAAAATTCAGAATGAATTTGAAAAAGTAAATCAATTTTTTGATGAACATTATGGTTTTCAGAGAACTCTTAATCGAGATGTTACTGTCGAAAGAGCATCACAATGTTCTCAATGTGAGTGTGCAGTAGACGGCGATGATTTAAAAAACATTCCCTTAGCTTATTTCAGAGACCGTTTTCCTTCACAAGGTTTTACCGGCGATGCCTACTCCTTAAGATTGGCTATGCCTATTATTCTTAGTGCTGTATACAACAGAAATTGGTTAATTGAAGGCCGTGATTTAACGCAGTTTATTGGAATGCAAACTAAAACAAGAGAAAACCTTACATCGCATAACAGTTCCGATTTAACTGGATTTATTGGAATGCCACCAGCAGATAGCTTAACGCTGCATAACAGCTATGTTTTGAGCCATGTTTTTTGCGCGACAGTTTTGGGTGTTGGAGATGATGATTTAATAACTATTTCCAAAGTATGGTTCAAAGCATTTCAGAGCATGTCTAAAGAGATTTCCATTGAGAAATTTGCTTGCTTGACAATTGCATCAGCACGAGCTGAAAAGCACAAGCTATTAGATGAACTTCGGAAGAGTTGGCTAAAAGTGGGAGTTCTAAAAGTTCCCAGAGTACCCTTATCTTCCTTGCCCATAAATAGAGAATGAAATGTTGAAGCTGTAGCTGAATGAAAGGCTCATTTTTTGTGAGCCTTTATTCTCATTCATTTCCAAGCAATTCAATACCTCTTGATATCACCATAAAGCCCTTTTCAAGTCTGTCGACACCAAAATGTTCGTTTGGAGCATGAATTTGATCATCGGGAAGGCCTAATCCGAGTAATAAAATTTCGCTCTCACTGGTTTCGGCAAGTTTTGTCACCACAGGAATGGAACCTCCACTGAAGATGTACTGACAAGGTGCATCGAAAACTTCCTCGTAGGCTTTAGCAAAAGCCTTGAGGACTTTGGATTGATGATTTGCTCTGACAGCTGTACCTCCACCCTCATGCAGATGTACATTAACCTTGATCCCATCAGGAGCATTCTCTTCGAAAAAGCTTGCCACAAGTTGCCGGATTTTTTGTGGACTTTGGTTTGGAACTAAGCGACAAGAAACTTTGGCGTAAGCCTTAGAAGGGATCACAGTTTTAAATCCATCTCCACAGTAGCCTCCGTGTATGCCGTTGATTTCTATCGTGGGTCTGATCCATGCGCGTTCCAAAGGCGTAAAGGTTTTTTCCCCTCCAGTCGCTTTTGTTCCAAATGTGTGGGCATATTCTTCTGCATCAAAATCTAATGCCAAACAGGAACGTTCATCTTCTGAAACTTCCAGCACATCATCATAAAAATGGGGAATACGAATTTTGCCCTTTTCATCTCGCAGTTTAGCGATAAGTTCAGATAGGGCATGAATGGGGTTATAAACCATGCCACCGTGGGAACCAGAGTGTAAATCAAAAGAAGATCCAGTCACTTCGACATCCATTGTCACAATACCCCGAATTCCCAGGGTTACGGCTGGTTCCGTCGGTTTGTTGATTCCCATGTCGACAACAGCCAAATAATCAGCTTTTAATTCGACTTTTTTGTGTGGAAGAATTTTGGCAAGAGAGCCGCTTCCCATTTCTTCTTCCCCTTCAATACACAGTTTGATGTTAAGAGGGTATTGTCCACTCTTTTCCCACATGGCTCTTAAAGCTTGCAAAACATAAAAGCACTGTCCTTTGTTATCCTGAGCACCGCGTGCAAAAATTTCTTGTCCTCTTTGAACAGGCTCGAATGGAGGAGACTTCCATAATTCAAGAGGATCGACAGGCTGAACGTCGTAATGGTTGTAAATTAAAAGCGTGGGTTTGGAAGGACCCGCATTTAGATTGGAAGCAAAAAGAATCGGATGTCCTTCGGTTTTCCAAATCTCGACCTCAAATCCAATTTTTTGAATATAATCTTTTAACCAAGCAATACAATCTAGCATCGCACCTTGGAATTCGGGCTCGGAACTTATGCTTTGAAAACGTAGAAAGGTAAAAAATTCTTCTAAAATGCGAGATTTATTTTCAGTGAAATAAGACTGTAGTTCTGTGAGATGTTTTTGAACCATTTAAATG
This sequence comes from Parachlamydia acanthamoebae, assembly GCF_000875975.1. Classification (NCBI taxonomy): domain Bacteria; kingdom Pseudomonadati; phylum Chlamydiota; class Chlamydiia; order Parachlamydiales; family Parachlamydiaceae; genus Parachlamydia; species Parachlamydia acanthamoebae. Next base: position 100,689 of record NZ_BAWW01000033.1, read on the forward strand.
TCCTTTTTGAAGGTTTTAATGATCGCCATCTTTTTTTCATATTCTTGCTGAAGGCGTTGGATTTTTTCTGGATTGATTGAAGGTTGTTGCAAAATAAAGACTGTAAATTTCGTGAGATGTTCTAAAAATAACTCAGGATAATGGTTGGGTGAAATTTGGTGCCAAAGCTGAATTAGGAGAGTCGCACTTGCAGACACCTCACCAGCCTTATACAAACGTTGTGATGCTATGAGGTTAATTTCTTCCACGGTTCTTCCCCTATCAAAAGATTCAAAAGTGTTTTCTAAAGTCTTTTGAATGATTTCTGAATGACCTGTGAGTTGATAGTCATTTTGATATTGCTGGGCAAGATCGTTTCTAAGTGAGGCATTCCAAGATTGATTTAATCCATTTGAAATCGAGGAAAATGTTTCTTGGATTTTGGAAAAAGGAAATACGTTGGGAAGCCACGGGGAAAGAAACAAGATAATCCCCACCAAGAGGGTGATAAAGTAAGCTAAAAGTGTTTTTTTGACTTTTTGATGATGTTGAGTCACAACAGAGGGAGATTGAATTGTTTTGTTAATAAAATCGATTCTTTGTCGAATGCTATAGTGATGCCAGCTTGGGTGGTCATGTGTATGCCCTGTCGCGACGCCTAATTCATCTAAAGCTTTTATCATGTGTTCTGGGGGAACATCTAGGATATAGACATGTAAATCGGCCTGTCTTTCAAATAGGCGTGAAAAAAAACCAAAAACGTAGCGGAAATACAGCATAAGGAAAGCACCGTAACAGAGGAAAAAGAGCAGAGGGACAATGAGCTGCCAATCAAAGGTGGGATTTAGCAGGATTTCTAAGTTCAGGGTATTTTCAAGGGTTTGGGCAAATATTAGAGAAAAAATTCCAGCGAGGGTAATAAAACCAAATAAAATGAATGGGTAGAGTAGAAGATGGCGACGGTAGCTGTGTCCTATTTCATGAACAAGAATAGCTTCAACAGCTTCAGGAGAAAGGCTATTCAGGAGTTTTTTGGTGAATAAAATGTATCTAAATGGGGCGACTACGCCAATGATCGCTGCCGTCATGGATTGGTTCATAACTGTCCAAGTTTTCAGCTTGGGATGTTTAAAACCGGCTCGTTCACAAATCGCTTGAAGTCTTTCTTTAAGGGGTGAAGGTTCTAAAGGTTGACATTGCCAAATCCATTGAATGAGAGGAGGCAAAAATAATAATAAAAGCAGCATAAAGACCAGGCTAAATCCTAGGAGAATAAGCGTGTCGGACAGCGTTGACATTTCCTGCATTTTGTTAAAATCAAACAAAGAGCTGTTTTGGAAGATGTCTGTCAAAAAAGTAAGCAAAAGAAAAGGAATCGCAAAAGGGAAGATAAAGCGTACTTGGGCTGACGCGTAGGAAGACGCATTTTCATGGGGAAGATGGAGTCGCTTTTGTTTAAATCCTGTGTAATGAAAAACCCACAGCCCAAAAAAGAATAAAGCCACAGAAAAGAAAGTTTGAAGCGTTGTGGGGAACAGCTGAAAAGAAGAAAAGAAAATCTGATCTCCACCTAAAAGGTAATGATACAGAATGAGAAAGCCCAATAGTTCTAAGTTGACAAGATTCAGGATGAGGGCTCGGTTTTTTCTTAAAGTCTCTCTAAACAGGATGTTTTGGCAGAAAATGAGACCAATGAGCAGTGCATATAAGCTTATTGAAATAAAGAAAGCCATCCAAGGATGTGCATTGGAGACCCCTTCGTGAGGAGAAAGACTAATGGCTAATAGGGCTAGAATAAGATAGAAAATACTTGAAAACACGCGCGTTCCTCGATTTGCTAAAACATTAGCTTAAAGGAATAAAATGATTTAAATCACGGCGCATTTTCTTCAAATTCTATTCTCTTCTTACGAATTTCCTCAAAATGTTCTAAAAATTCCCGTTCTTTTTGATTTTGTGGAGCTTCAGAGGAATCGAGTGAGGCAATCGCTTGCATTTCGAATGCGTGAGAAAGTTCTTTTCGAAGTATTTTTGTGAGGGATTTTTGTGAATCTAAAATTGCAAAACCATAAGGGGGAATTGTAAGGGAAACAGTGCGATGATTAACATGTTTTAGAGGGAGATGCTTTAAGGTCACTTTTTCGCTTTCTTCGTTATTATCGAATGGGGATGCAGCCTCTATATATGTCATGGAAGTAGGCAGAGGTTTGTTATCATCTGGAAACGTTAAATCAAGTGATAGTGCACTTTCATTTGTAGAAACAAGGGCTGCTGCCCATGCGTTTTCAGGTGTGAAAGCGAGCGCTGTCAGATGAATGGCATTGATATCCACAGTAGTGGGTCCAATATCATAAACAGTGCCTGCGCAGATGGTATTGAGCATGCGCATGGCCAAACCTGTTGGTCTATACCTAAAGTGTGTACCTACATTGCGCACAATGCCAGATAATTTGACATCATCTTGGGAGTCCCATGTATTGGAATTATGTTGAAAAAGATTAAAGACCATGATGGGATCAGCACCCAACTTGATCAACTCGAGGATTCTTTTGGCAAAAGCCGTTCCTGCAATACTGCCTGCCACAAAACGGTTTTTTTGTTCACCAGAAGCCGTTCCTTCAAAGGTGTGTAAATTTATTTCACTAACAGAGAACTTTTTCCCCAATGACTTTGTTCCGGCTGCAATTTGTTTAACGTATCCGCGATCTGCTTGGAAGAGAGATTTAATGGCCTCTTTGTCCGATGTCTGTGCATCTAGCGAATTGAAAAAATAAGGAGATATTGCTAATGCGTCTGCTGTGGCACTTTTTTCTAAATAAATCAAAGAAAGCGGTGGGTCAATGTACTGCCCATTGATGGTTTTAATGAAATGTGTGGGGGCATTTGCTCCAAGTAGAATGAATTGAAAGGCACGATTAGCAACAGCACCATGGGAGCTAGGAATAGGGATTCCTGTGGGGCGAAAAGTCCAGTTCCAGTTTTCTTTACCAAATTCTAAAATGACTTTTGGGAATAAGTGTTCTGGCGCATGCAAGGCGAGAAATTGACCAAGTTGTCGGTATTCTTCATCGCTAAAGGTTGTTGGAATAATGATCCAAGGATTAGCTCGCACGGTTTGACACAAATTTAAAAACTCATTCAATGAGTAGCTGAACATTTCTTGTCCACTGCTACCCGCTGTGTGTAACGTCCAATGCTGCCGTTTTGTTGGATCAGCAAGACGGTTTTCTAACGTGTCTCCTATGGAGGGGTGCTCACGAATAAAAGAAGGGCGTAGATCTTTCAAAAGTTGGATCATTTCCTGTCTAAATTCTGTTGACTCTTCTTGAATAGGTCCTAGAGATAAGTCATCCACCCAAATTTTTATGCCTGTATCCCCACTTCCCGTTATTTTAAGGGCTAGCGGCTTGGCAGGTCCATCATCATGCGCGGTGAAGTCAAAGCTATATTTTTTCCAAAAAGAGGTCGGATGGATGGTTTCCGCTAAAAAAACTTGGCTTTTTCTTTTAAATTCAATTGAGAGGGCTGGATTTTCCCCTTCGGCTTTGACCCAAATGGAGAAATTCCAGTTGCCGTTTACAGGAATTAATTTGCCGTTTTGCTGAGCCTCTTTATCAAAAATACTTGAAATTGTCAGAGGAATGTGGTGAACAGGCTCTAAAAGAAGTGCATGCGAGCCTCCACTACCTGGTCGATGATTTTCGTCAATTTTGACGAGCTTTTGAGCCGATTCTGAAATGCGCCAAAAAGAAAGGGAGTCTTGAGGAAAAGTTTTTGTTAAAGCAATGACATCATCTGGCTGGAAGGTGGGTAGGGTGATATCGGAAAAATATTGAGGATATCCATCCTTTCCTTCATGTAAAGAATCGGAAATATTTCCTTTTAATCCTACATAGGGACCAGAACGCACTTCGAAAGTGGCCCCTTTCCAGTAACCATCAGGGTATCCCCATCCTTTATCATCGGAAAAACTCGTTTTGTCTGATTGGGAAGTCATTACGATTAAGCGATCGATTTTTCCTTCAAATCCAGGATTCATCAGGATATTGCGAAAAATTTGGCCCGTTTCGTCCGTATTCGGAATCGCCAGGTTAATCCCTAAGCGTTCGACATTTTGTAAAAGAGGTTGAGAATCCACTTTAAATGAGCTATTTTGAGAAGCTATCCCTTTTTCAGTAGCCTCTGCAGGGCCGCTTTGCTCAAAAAGTCCATTAAAATAGCCGATGATTGCAACACATGCAATTAAGACGGGGAGTAGCCAATTTTTGTTCATGCTCATACATTTCCAATTTTCGCAATAAATCTACTGGAGATTAAAGCAAAAAAAAATGTTAAATTCGAGCTGAAAATCAAGGGACTGGAATTTTTTCAAGAATACGATCAATGATTTCATCTGGGGAGACGTTTTCAGCTTCTGCTTCATAGGTTCTTCTTAATCGATGCCGTAAGATATCGTGGGTAACTTGTTTGACATCATAGGGCGTCACGTAAGATCGACCAGCTAGGAAAGCTTGAGCTTTGCCAGAAAGCGTTAAAGCAATACTTGCGCGGGGGGAAGCCCCATAGAGAAGAAGTTGATCAATGGGGATTCCATAGGCTTTGGGATTCCGCGTTGCGAAAACGATGTTTAAGATGTAGTTGATGATTTTTTCATCTACGTAGATTTGGTTGACTAGTTGTCGAGTGGCCAAAATTTCATCTCCAGAGAGAGACGGTCCGGGTTCAACATGCTTGCCAAGGGTGGCCATCCGCTCAATGATAGTTTTTTCCTCGTCTATGGAGGGATATCCAATTTTAACCTTCATCATAAAGCGGTCTGTTTGGGCCTCTGGTAAGACATAGGTGCCTTCTTGTTCAATCGGATTTTGTGTGGCTAAGACCAAAAAGGGTGAGCCTGTCACAAAGGTTTTTCCTGAAATGGTGGCTTGTCTTTCTTGCATGACTTCAAGAAGGGCGGATTGAACTTTGGCTGGAGCTCGGTTAATTTCATCTGCAATCAGAATATTGGTAAAAATAGGGCCTTGATTGACATGAAAAGAGCTATCTTTAGGATTGTAAATGGATGTTCCAATTAAGTCGGCGGGGAGAAGGTCTGGAGTGAACTGAACCCGTTTGCAATCACACTGGATAGTCTTTGCAAGGGTTGTGACAGCTAAGGTTTTGGCTAATCCGGGGAGACCTTCTAGTAAAATATGTCCATCAGCGAGTAGTGCGACCAGGAGTCGATCAACCATTTCTCTTTGACCGACAATCACTTTGCCGATTTCTTCCTTTGCACGTTGAAATTTATGTAAAGAGAGTTGAATAGCAGAATCCAGATCGCTCATGAGCCAATTCCTTGCTTCTAGGTTGTTAAACAACATAAAAGCAAGGAAAAGACTTTAAAGCCACTGGATTTTTAAGGCCGACATTCAATATCAATTATGATTTCCAATTAGAAAAAAATGGAATCAAAAGACTGGATGGAGCTGGTGGTGATGGAGGAGCGGGTGGAACCTTCGTTTCATTCACTTTTTCCACGGCTGTTTGCACTAAGTGTTTGAAAAAATCGAATGTGTTAGATGCCCACTCAACAAGTGTTTTAAATGCATCTGGAAAGTAAAGCCAAATGAGATAAAACAGAATTCCAAAAAAAATAAAATTGAAGATGAATCTCATGTCAGCACCTCATTTTTTAATCTTGTTGATACTTTTATTATATCAAAAAGATTTTTTTTAAAATAAAACTTAATTCTTTAGCTTTGTTTAAGCTAGTGTCACTTCTTTGGCCAGATAAACGTCTTGAATGAGGTTAAGTAGCTTGACTCCTTCATTCATAGACTTTTGGAAAGATTTTCTGCCACTAATTAATCCAATTCCGCCTGCTCTTTTATTGATGATCGCGGTTTTCAATGCATCTTTTAGATCATTCTTGCCTGAAGCCCCGCCTGAGTTAATGAGCCCGGCACGTCCCGCAAAACCATTCAAAACTTGATAACGGCAAAGGTCGATTGGGTGATCGCTGCAAAGTTTATCATACATCTGTTCTGAATATTTTCCATAACCTTTTGTAACGCGGTTAAGGGCTGGATAGCCGCCGTTTACAACAGGAAGTTTTTGCTTCACAATATCCGCTTCGATTGTTGCACCTAAATAGTTGGCTTGACCAGTTAAATCTGCACTTTCGTGGTAATCTACACTGTCAATTTTAAAGGCCGGATTGCGCAAATAACACCATAAAATCGTGGCCATGCCAAGTTCATGGGCCATATGAAAAGCTTCGCTAACTTCTTGAATTTGGCGATGGCTTTCAGGGGATCCGAAGTAGATCGTGGCTCCAACAGCAGCCGCTCCCATTTCATAGGCTTGCTGGACATTTGCAAATAAAATTTGATCGAACGAATTGGGGTATGAAAGGAGTTCATTGTGGTTAATCTTGAGAATAAAAGGGATCTTATGTGCATATTTTCGCGCGACACTCCCTAAAGTTCCTAAGGTAGAAGCAACGGCATTGCAGCCCCCTTCAATCGCGAGCTTGACGATGTTTTCTGGATCGAAATAGAGGGGGTTAGGGGCAAAAGAAGCTCCAGCAGAGTGTTCAACCCCTTGATCGACTGGCAAAATCGAAAGATAACCCGTTCTAGCTAAGCGCCCATGATTGAAGATCGATTGTAAATTTCGCATAACGGGAATCGAGCGATTACTGACACCGAAAATGCGATCAACCCAGTCGGGACCGGGTGCTTGGATCTCATTTTGAGTAACAGCTTTACATGTGTAATCAAGTAAAAAATGGGCTTCTTCACCAAGAAGTTCTTCTGCAGTATGTAAAAAAGATCTTTTTTGAGTCGCTGTTTCTGACATAGTCTCTCCCTAAATATGGGTTTTGCAAATTAATTATCTCCAAAACGATAGAATGCTTCCGCTGATCATAAGAAAAAGTAAAACCAGTGAGACGTGGATAAGATATATCTTTAGGGATTTTTTTTCCCAGATCACGTTAGAAAAAAGGGTAGGTACAATAAAGCCCAGCCAAATCCACAATCCTAAGCATGCTCCCTGCGCAAGCGTATAGGAATTGGTTAAAATAATAAACTGTGACAAAGCATAAGACATTAAGAGGGCCATAAAAAAAGCTGCCAAAGAGCCTAGCCATGGCGAACGTAATTGTTCGCGCGTAAGTTGCATTTCTTTCAACCAGGTAGGCCCAAATAGCCAAGGGGAATACCAAAGCGTTCCCAGAGCTAAGTATATGCAAGAGGTGACAAAAATCGGTACAAAGTGAACCGGAGAAAGGGGAATCATGTAAAGCTCCTTTAATTCAAAGTAAAAGTAGGCATGACTATAAGAGGTTGGGAATAAAACGGCAATCCTTCCTGCAATGATTTTGGCATTGAATCTTATCAATTAAATCCGTTATGATTGTTTGAAAAATTATCAGATCATTTTGATTTTAAAAGTCTTACGGTTAAAATAAATATGGATTTTATCCACGAACCCTACCAAGCTGGCGATACGATTGCCGCCATTGCAACCCCTCCAGGAGAGGGCGGGGTTGCTATTATCCGCATTTCGGGGAATGCCGCCATAGAAGTGGCAAGTCGTTGTTTTTCTCGCCCTGTCGAAGGGCTACCTACGCATACCGTGCAATATGGCAAGATCAAAAACCGAGAAGGAGAATGTGTCGACCATGTGCTTCTGCTACCTATGCATGCACCCCGTTCTTATACAGGTGAACATACCGTTGAAATTCACTGCCATGGGGGAAGCTTAATTGCTCGTCGCGTTTTACAAACCGTTTTAGAGGCTGGAGCTCGAGCAGCGCGTCCAGGGGAATTCACCTTTAAAGCTTTTATGAATGGGAAGCTTGACTTAGCACAGGCTGAAGCTGTGCAGGAATTAATTGGAGCAAAGAACGAAAAGGCTTTGCATGCAGCTGGCAGTCAATTACAAGGTGCTTTGACACGTAAAATATCCACATTTCAGCATGGTTTAAATGACATTGCGGCTATTTTAGAAGCTTGGGTAGACTTTCCAGAAGAAGGCTTGGAATTTGCTACTATGGAAGAAATCCAAGTGACTTTAAGGGAAGCAATTGAAGCCATGCAAAAGCTAGCAGCGACGTTTCATAATGGAAAAATTCTCCGAGATGGGGTTTCGTTGTGTTTAATTGGTTGTCCAAATGTTGGCAAATCTTCCTTGATGAATGCGTTACTTGGAAAAGATCGCGCCATTGTATCGGCTATTGCGGGAACAACGCGGGACATCTTAGAAGACCATTTGAAGTTGAATGGACTGAATTTTCGCTTGCTCGATACAGCGGGGATTCGTGATTCAGACGAAATTGTGGAAGCGGAAGGGATTCGACGTTCGCGACAAGCCATACAAGAAGCTGATTTAATTCTCTTTGTGCTAGACTCGAGCAGAGGCTTGCAAGCAGATGATCATTTGTTGATGCAGCAAATTCCCCACGAAAAAACTATTGGTGTGTGGAATAAAATTGATATCCAGAAACCGGAAATGACTCCCTTGCCTTTTTCTACTGTGTGTGTGTCTGCACAAGAACGGCAAGGATTGGATACTTTACATGAAACCATCGACCAGGTGATTTGGAAGAATGGGATGCCCGACCAGCAAGAGGTTGTGATAACAAGCATGCGACACTTGCAAGCGTTAACGCAAGCCATTCTATTTGCCCAAAATGTGCACGATGGATTAACGGATAATTTGTCGCCCGAATTTTTATGTGTGGATATGAGACAATGCTTGCGAGAGTTGGGGAAAATTATTGGCACCAATGTAACAGAAGACATACTTTCTTCGATTTTCTCCAAATTCTGTATAGGGAAATAAAGTGGATAAAAAAGCGCGCGCTAGACGAATCGGAAAAATTTTAAATGCTTATTTTCCTGCTCCAGCAGTTCCGCTCATCCACCAAGATCCGTACACGCTGTTAATTGCTGTGTTGCTTTCGGCTCAATGCACAGATGCACGCGTGAACATTGTGACACCTTCTTTATTTGCGTTAGCGCACACCCCTGAGCAAATGGTGAAATTGCCAGTTGCGAAGATTCAAGAGATCATCCGTCCTTGTGGCTTATCTCCTACAAAGGCTAAAGCTATTTGGGGACTATCTCAAATTCTAATTGAAAAGCATAACGGAAGTGTTCCGGCAAGCTTTGAGGGCTTGGAAGAGCTACCGGGGGTAGGGCATAAAACGGCATCGGTTGTGATGGCACAAGCTTTTGGAATTCCCGCCTTTCCTGTTGATACACATATTTTACGTTGTGCGAAGCGATGGGGATTAAGTAAAGGAAAAACTCCAGAACGTGTGGAGAAAGACCTTAAAGAGCTGTTTCCCAGAAAGGATTGGATTAAGGTCCATCTGCAGATCATTTATTTTGCACGAAAGTTTTGCCAGGCCCGGCAGCATATAGAAGAATGTCCTATTTGTTCTGTATTAGGCGATCTATAGTTGTCCTGTTGGAGCATTAATTGGCGTTCTTGTTGGGCTGCAGTTTGTTGCTCTGCATCTATCATAGTTTGTTCTTGAATGGATGTACTAGTAAATCCATGATTAACCAATTCTTTTTTCAAGCACTTGCTGCATAAGGCGAGCTAATAATGGCGTTGAAAATTTTTCATTGCTTAAGAGATGTGTACTGAGTCTAGTGAAAGCTGATACGACTTAGAAGGCAAGCGTGACTCTAAAACGAGGTATGGCTGGATGGAATACGGCTTACCGTTTAAGATATTAGGAGTCAAGTACAATCGCCCTGGGCTTGCAGCTTTTTCTGCAATCTAAATTCATTCCAAGAGCTTTTGAAGCGATATATGAAGAATGTTATCAGGCTTATAATTTTTAAAAATTTTAATGTCGGCTTCATTGTATTTTTCTCTTAATTCTTGCGTCTCAGCAGAATGCGGATCCACCAGAAAATTAATAAGAGAGAAAAATGTCAAATCATTGTCACTTTTAAAAAAAGTAGGATTTTTTATTAAAGGGTGCGGTTCTTCACTTTGAGAGCGCAGTAGGTTGAATGCAGGTTTATAATAAAACCTTATTCTCTCTTCAAACAAACGTGCATTTTGTTCGTCATATCCTAACAGAATCCCTTTAAGGATTTCGCTTTCTTTCAAAGTCTTTTGATATCCAAATTTAGACATTTCTTCCAGTAAGTCTTGTGCATCAATTTTTCGATTTAAAATTTTTTCAAACGTTTTTAAATGCTCATTGACAACTTGCCGAAAGACTGGTTTGTTGATGAGTAAAATAAATTTAACCGATTCCATTTTCATGGATCTTTCTTCTAATAACGCAAAATTTTCCATTTTAAAATTTGACTGCTTTAACCAAACCTTCCAACCTTCCTGGAGAGGGAGCGCGTATAACGTCTTTCCCATAAGGAATTAGGTGGTAATATAAAAAATCACCGGACAACGCGATTGCTTTATACCCTTCGAAGGTATAGGCAAACTGATCGTAAAAAACGGCTCTCTTAAAAAAATCTGTTAAGTCTGCTCTTTCCTCTGGTTCAAGGGCCTCAGTTAAAGCACTGATATTATCTGCAGACAACTTACAAATATGCAAAAATAAAAAAAGTAAACCCATATAAAAACGCATTTTTACGACCAGCAAACCTAAGTGTTTATTTATAACGAGGGTTTTTATTACAGTTCGTACATATGTCACCGTTCGCCATAGATCCGCAATTTTTGCGGTAATGAGGTTCTAGAGCCTTGGGACTTTCAATGAAAAATCCGTAATTATCTACTTGTATTGAATCAACTGTAAATAGTTCACTATCACGTATCACAAAAATTTGAGATTCTTCAAGAAATATGTCTGATGAAGAAATATAAAATTTGTTCGTTTCATTTTGAAATTTACTGAAGTCTTCATTTGAAGATAGATTTGTAACAACAAACATTAACAATAAAACTAATTTTAAAATACGCGTTTTAGTTCTCCTCAATTAAAATTGCACAGTATATAACCTCTAGTTTATATGTTTTGCGTGACCTCACGAAGATAGCATGCTGAATCAGTCGGCCAAGCAATTGGTTAGCTTATAAGCCTAATCTTTTTTTAGTCATCTTTTTTTATTTTCGGATTCTTTTCTATTTAAGTGATCCCACGTTTATTTTTTCCTTCTCAAGGTCTTAGAGACAAGCTTCTCTAACTAACTCACCTTACACAGCAAGTGCTTGAAAAAAGAATTTTAAAGGAGTAAATTTTTTTCAAAAAATGGAAAAAATATGCCTCAAGATATTCTCGACATCTATACAGATTACCTAATTTACCAAAATCAACAGGCAACAGCTATAGGGCTTTCTAATCTTCTAGAAGGCGGACTTAGCCACGACCAAATCCCTAGATTTTTGAACCGCCATGACTATGGTTCAAAAGACTTTTGTCAAGTCAGATGTTCGTCAGCATGAACAAACAACAGGAGGGGTTCTCATTATCGATGATGCCACAGAAGAAAACCTTATACGGATGAAAATGAAATTGTTTATTGGCATTTTTCACATGCGAAGGTAAGATGCGTTAAGGGAATGAATGTTTTATCAGGGTTAATTCGTTATGCTGATATTGCCCTTCCAATAGCATATGAAGTCATAAATAAAGACCTTCATTTTTGCGATATAAAAATTAAAAAAGAAAAAGGCGGCATCTACTACTAAAAATCAATTTTTCGAAGGAATACAATGTTCGCAGACGGCCCCTTTCCGTAGCCTTTGATCTCAGAGTTGTGCTGGCCAAATGTTTAAAACCATATGTGGCTTGGCTGTTTGATTAAAATAATTGTCGGAAAATGTTTGAGTGGTTTCATTCAAGAATTTTTTTAGGGTGTCATTTCTTAAAACGTGTATGCCATTTTTGCCTAAATATTTTTTAAATTCTTCTGGAGTATACTGAAGAACACATACCCCTTTTTCTGTTTTGTTGTTATTCACAGATTCTAAAAGAGTGATTTTATCTTTATCAATCGATTTGACGATCGCGATGTGATTAGAATTGACATAGCGGGAGTTAGGGCCCAATAAAATTTTTTGGGCGCGTGTAATCGTTTTATTATTTTTTTGACGTGTTAAGATATCTCCAGGTTGAAGTCCTGCGATTTGGAATATAGATGAGTCCGTGAGATGAGAAGAATTAGTGTGAAGGATCCATACTAAAGTTCCCCCATTTTAAATTAATCTCTAATTTATTATATCATATATAATTGTTTCCCTTGCTAAAGTTATTTTAATAAAAACTTTTATTGTTCCAATTCCCTTTTTTACAAAAAAAATTGCAATTATTATCAAATATTACTTACGTTCATATTTCTGGTTTATGACGTAGGAGCTATGATGATTTCCTTAAATTCTTCAGGGCAATATCCGACCCATTCCGAAACTTTACTTTTTAATTTACCCACCGAATTGGTTTTACATATTTTTATTTCCTATCTGAATATGCGATCTGTCGTGGAAGTGAGCTTGGCATGCAAAACATGGAAAATTCTTTCAAAGCCCTTTTTTAATGAAATATTAAAAAAAAGATTCCCTGAAATTGAGCGGAATCACCCAGAAAATTTCGTTGAGGAATGCAAAAGATTTTGGCAATTGAGAAGTTGCCCTTTAGCTATACGATTACTATCCTGTCAATTTTGCTTGAGTAATCAAGGAAATCCGTTTTTTCGTTCGATCATACAACCAAATTCATGCATCAACGAAAGTAAAACGTTGATTATGGGGCAAAATATCAATAATCAAGGGATTGTTAAAATTTGGAATATCAAAACATATAAAAGACTTGCTTCAATATGTTTATCAGCAACTATTTATAGTTTTGATACAATTGATTTTCGTACGATTGCTGTCAATTACGGATGTGCATTAGCAGTCGTTTGTCTCGAAACACAGAAGATATTAAATGAAATTGCTATTTCAAATTGTTTAAGCGCTTTGATTTGTGTTCAGGAGCATATTATTTGCGGATATGTAAGTGGGGAAATTCAGGTTTACCGGAAAGATTCTTTAAAAAAGATTGCTGAGTTAAGGCATCTCGATGCAGAAATACTGTGTCTCAAAGCCCAAAATTCTGTTTTATTTAGCGTTGCCTCTGATAAAACAATGAAGATATGGGATTTAGATAATTACCTTCTTATTCATTCTTTCGACACTCACGAGGAAATCACTTGTCTAGCACTTTCAGATAACAAGATTGTAGGAGGAACAAAAAATGGAAAGATTTGTATTTGGGACATGAAAGGAAATCTGCTCCGTCGATTCAATCATTTAGAACACGAAGAAAAGCCTCTACATTCTATTGTTATCTTTAATCGAATGATCATTAGCATGTCTAAAAATGATAGTCGAGAGAATACATCTTTTCATATTTGGGATTTAGAGACCTGCATAAGACTTAAAATTCACCGGATCGAGCATGCAGGAAGAATCTGCCATTTGAATGTATCCGATGATGGAAAAGTGATTTGTTTTAGCCAAAATTGTTTTTTTATCTATGAACTTCCCGATATTTATACAAAATAACGAATGATACAGGGCGAAATTTCCACGAATGGCTCATTTTTTTCTCAGGATTCTTTCAGATCGTAATGAGAGACAATTTAAGCTTTTTATGCTATAATAAATTAGCTATTCATAGCGTTCTTTTTACTTGATCTCAGAGAGATGATGCGCTAGTCTGCTTTAAATTTAGCATCGATGTTTACTCAGCTAGAAGCGTTCATCGTGAGAATTTAATGGGAGGGAAGTAAGGTGAAAGATCGCACAAAATCAGAGAAAATTTTTGGAACAGACGGTGTTCGTGGAAAGGCGAATCGATCTCCCATGACCGTTGAAACAGCTTTAGCGTTGGGGCGTGCAGCGGGGAAAATCTTTCGTTCTCACGAAGGCAAGCATCGGGTTGTGATTGGTAAGGATACCCGTTTATCGTGCTATATGTTTGAAAATGCTTTGATTTCTGGCCTTTGCTCTATGGGCGTTGACACTTTGATGGTCGGTCCTCTTCCAACACCTGGCGTTGCGTTTATCACGCGTGCGTATCGCGCTGATGCAGGAATCGTAATTTCTGCTTCTCACAATCCTTATTATGACAATGGCATTAAATTTTTCTCTTCGGATGGTTTTAAATTGCCCGATACGTGGGAAAAGCAAATGGAAGAGCTGGTTTCGACAAATAACTTTGACGATAGTTTGCCTGCAGATCACGACATTGGAAAAAACTTTAAAGTGACAGATGCCGATGGGCGCTATATAGAATTTGCAAAAGCCACTTTTCCACGTCGATTATCTCTAAAAAATCTAACGATTGCGCTCGATTGCGCGAATGGAGCAGGTTATAAAGTAGCGCCATTGATTTTTAGAGAATTAGATGCCAAGGTATTTGTGTATGGAAATAATCCAGATGGCTTAAACATCAATTTGCAATGCGGCTCTCTATATCCTGAAACCATTCAAAAAGCTGTCATTGAGCATCGAGCTGATGTAGGGATTGCTCTTGATGGAGATGCGGATCGCGTTATCATGGTCGACGAAAATGCACAAATTATTGATGGAGATACAATTCTTGCTATTTGTGCCAAAGATATGCAGCGCAGAGGAATTCTGAAAGGCAATAAGGTTGTTTCTACAATAATGAGTAATTTCGGATTTGTGAAGGCCATGGAAGAGCTGGGAATTGAAGTGATTAAATCTCAAGTTGGAGATCGCTATGTCATTCAAGATATGCTTGAGCATGACGCTAATCTGGGGGGAGAGCAAAGTGGGCACTTAATCTTTCTCGATCACAATACGACAGGGGATGGATTGGTGTGTGCATTGCAAGTCATGCGCATCATGATTGAAACAGATTCAAAACTATCAGATTTAGCCGCCCTTGTAAAAAAATATCCTCAAGTCTGTGTCAACGTGAAGGTCAGCTCTAAGCCTACATTTGAAGCTTTGCCAGGAGTTAATCAAAAAGTTGCAGAAGTGGAAGAGATTTTGGGCGATTCCGGACGTGTGCTTCTCCGTTATTCGGGGACAGAAAACATTTGTCGTGTGATGGTAGAAGGACCCAAATTGCAACAAGTGCAGCAATTGGCAAATCAAATTGCTGACGAGGTCAGAAAACAAATTGGAACCCCCGAAAAATAGGAAGAAGGCATGTGTGGAATTATTGGGTATGTAGGCCTTAAAAATCCGATTGATATTGTGTTAGATGGATTAAAACGTTTGGAATATCGGGGATATGACTCGGCCGGCATTGCGGGAGTTTGCGAGGGTGAAATTGCCTTTTGTAAAGAAGTTGGCAAGATCGCAGTTTTAGAAAAAGAAGTCAAAGAAGCTCAAATGACTTTAGGGCATATGGCCATTGGACAGACCCGCTGGGCGACACATGGAAAGCCGAACAAAGCCAATGCACATCCCCATTTTAACGAGAGTCATTCCTTAGCGATTGTTCATAATGGAATTATTGAGAATCACGATGCTCTTCGCCGAGAATTGAAGGCAGAAGGAGTTAAATTTTCTTCTGATACAGATACAGAGGTGGTTGCTCATTTGATTGGGAAGTTCTATAAAGGAGACCTTCTTGAAGCCGTAAAGAAAACCATCCCTTTTCTTAAAGGAACTTTTGCAATTGCCCTCATTCATCGTGACTTTCCCGATCAGATCATTGCTATTGCACATGAATCACCTTTGGTTGTTGGTATTGGTACAGGAGAAGCTTTTGTGGCTTCAGATCCGCATGCTTTTGCAGCTCATACGCGAGAAGTCGCGTTTTTATTAAGTGGCGAAATTGCTGTGGTAAAAGCGGATAAGCTAGAGGTTTTTGATGTGACGAAAGGGGAAATTGAGAAAAAAACAGAAAAAATGCACGCTCTTCTAGAAAGTGCTTCAAAAGGATCTTATGAACATTACACGTTGAAAGAGATTTTTGAGCAACCTCAAACCATTCGCAATGCACTTTCAGGTCGTTTTATTCAAGATTATGGAACAGCCTTATTTGAAGGGATCAATTTTGAAGTGAATGAGTTGCTATCCGTTGAAAGAATTTTAATTCTAGCTTGTGGAACTTCTTGGCATGCAGGGTATTTGGCTGCTTATATGCTAGAAGATCGTGCGCGCATTCCTGTACAAGTCGAGATTTCTTCAGAGTTTCGCTATAAAAATCCCGTGGTCCCAGCGGGTACTTTGGCTATTGCCATTAGTCAATCCGGGGAAACGGCAGATACGTTAGCAGCCGTTCGCGAGTTAAAGACGAAAGGTGTGAAGGTCTTGGCTATTTGCAATGTGGAAGGGTCTCATTTAGCACGAGAAGCAGACGCAAGCATTTTCCTTAAGGCAGGGCAAGAAATCGGGGTGTGCTCAACAAAAGCATTTACCAGTCAAGTTGTTGTGCTGTCTCTTTTCACTTTGTTAATGGCTCGCATGCGCCATATGGACAAAAAAGAGGGGCAAATCTTCTTAGAGGCATTGCAAAAGCTTCCTGATCAAGTACAAGAAATATTAGACCAAAGTGCTAAGATTCAAGAGATTGCAAAAAAATATGCACATTATGAAAACTTCTTTTACTTGGGGAGAAGCTACATGTATCCTGCAAGTTTAGAAGGAGCCCTCAAGCTGAAAGAAATTTCTTATATCAATGCCAATGGCTATCCTGCGGGAGAAATGAAGCATGGGCCAATTGCTTTGATTAACGAAAATTGTCCCACTGTGGCCCTATGTGGCAACAAAGCGACTTTTGAGAAGCTTCTGAGCAATTTGATGGAAATTAAAGCTCGTAGCGGAAAAATCATTGCGATTGCAGAGACTTGTGAAAGGGGCCTTGAAGGGATTGCCGATGATATCATCTATATTCCTCAAACCATCGATGAGATTTCGGGGGTTTTAACAACCGTGGCATCTCAGCTTTTGGCTTATTATATCGCAAAAGAGCGTGGTGCAGAAATTGACCAACCACGTAACTTAGCAAAGTCAGTCACAGTCGAATAATTCTAGAAGACGCAGAGCAAAATCTAAGGCTTTGCGTCAAACTTTCGGAATAAAGGGTGAGGCCGGGCAACATATTCTTTTTATCTGGAAACCTTTCCGGTAAGTTTATGCCCAGTGCAGGTTCCCTTCCCGGAATCACTCTCGGAGATAATACCCAGCAAGTAAACTTAATGTCGCCTCTAAAAAATCTTTATCCTTGTAGTAATCCATTACCTTTTGTTTTGTCAAAAGGTATTCTGTTTTAAGCGCTAATGATTCTTCAGAATTAGGGTCCCCCGCAAAACTGGGGCAAGAATAAAGTGATAAATAATAATCGGTCAAATTGATATCTGACTCTATAGATTCTTCGACGAAAGAGTCATCCTCTTCTCCCCAAATCCAACCAATGGGCGTGCGATTTTTACAACCTTCAAGAAATTGCCAAGAATTATCTCTTCCATAGCCAAGCACTATTCCGATGAGACCTTGATGCCCTTCCAATACTTCATTCATGAGTGAGCGATTTTTTGCCTCTTTAATCAGTTGGAAGCCGTCCACAACCGAACGGCAAAGAACTCTTTGAAAATCTCCTTTATTTTTATTAACGACATCATTAAATCGATCTTTATTGACAATTATGATTGAAATCAATTCTGGATGACATTTAGGGCTTTCCGCCCAAAGGAGTGCTAAGGGAAATAAATGCTGGTATTTCTCCCAAGTTTTCCAACCGGAGCGTATGGTACGGTTATGTTCTGAAAATGACTCGTAAAACCTTGCCCAATCAGATAGTGGCAAGGGATTCTGGTAGTTCTCCCAAGAAACTGGTTTGGAGCCTAAAATAGTATAGGCAAAGCTATTTTCAGCAAAAAGTTTTTGCATAAGCCTAGCAAGCCTTTCTCTGTCTTTTACTGGAAGGGAAAGCGTATGTGTTGATCCTCGTTGATCTAGATACTTCAATGAAACTGTTTTACTTTGACTGTACTGCCAAAGCAAAGTTGCAATGAGCAAGCCGTATAAAACAAAACTTACCGGCTTTACTAGATTTTTAAGAGTGCTTTTTAGAACTCTCTTTTGTTTTCCTTTTACCATTTATTGGTCGGATATTCCGTATTTTTGCATTTATGACCAACCGGCCACCAATGATAACAGTAAGGACATTTCCACTTTTTTTCTATTCCTCCTACGACTTCATAATTGGTTATATCGTTCTCAAAAATATAAAATCCTTGTTGATCGGTTCGTATAACGTTTGTTTCGATCAAATTATTTTCTAAATGAATATAAATGGCATTGTCAGCGATTTCCACATCGTGTGAATCAAAATATAATTTTTCTGGATATCTTGGAGCCGGGGAGTCGCTAACATGTGCTGCCGAAAGACACATAGAAGAAAAAAAGCAGATTAGAAAAAATAATCATTTGAGAAAATATTTCACGGAATTTCTCCTTAAAATTAGTGATTAGGTCGTCTTTAAATTTGAAAGCATATAAAAATCTTTTCCTAAATTTCTTGAGACCAACGCTACCAAAAAGCTCTAAAAACTAACAGAAAAGATTTAACTTTTTGTACTTTATCA
The DNA here is from genome assembly GCF_000875975.1 of Parachlamydia acanthamoebae. NCBI lineage: Bacteria > Pseudomonadati > Chlamydiota > Chlamydiia > Parachlamydiales > Parachlamydiaceae > Parachlamydia > Parachlamydia acanthamoebae. Next base: position 119,198 of record NZ_BAWW01000033.1, read on the forward strand.
CCCGAAAAATTTTATGATTTTGTTCGCATAAATTTTAATGATTAGATCTCTTTCTGAATTTTTAGAATTCGACACACTGTGGTTTTAGTGACTTCCGTTTATGCCGCAGGTTCCAAGTGGAACTACATCTTGCTGATATTTTTGGTGAATAGGCATATGCCCTTGTACTTACTTGCTAGCATGGCTTCGAATATGCATTCTCGTTGTCTTTTTAGCGAGATTTCTCTCGAAATGAAACATGGACAAATTGCTTTGATTAACGAAAATTGTTCCACTATAGCCCTGTGTCGTAGCAAAGTGATTTTTGAGAGAAGCTTTTGAGCAATTTGATGGAAGGAGTCGATTGGTTAAGTCCCTTTAATAATACCTGCTTTCTTTGTGGCCTGTTCCTATTTTTATTATTAATTTCAAATATTTTCTTCTTCTCTAACTTCACCTTCATAGAATTATCAGGCTTTGAATTTAGAGTAAAGTTGGAGATTTGTTTATAAAAATAATTTCCAATGTTATAATGTAAAAAAAGCTAGGGGGATTTAAATGGCGATTGATTCAAAAATAATGACGAATAATTTACTGACGATTTCCAATAATATTTCTAAAAGTCCTAATTATTTCAGAATAAATAAAAAGTCTGGATCTATTCAAGAAAATGGATTTATTAGGCGTCACCTTCTTTCCCTTTTTTATGCGAAGTCACATTTAAATAAATTAGAAAAAATAATTGATAAAAATATTCAATTAATTTCAGCGCTCGACCGAGAAGAATTTATCGGAAAACATACAGAGCCAACAGATCTTTTTTTAGCTGTTCAAAAATACAATCAAACTCTTGCAGCCATTACAAAACATAAATTGCTGGTTAAATCTGTATTAGCAAATAAAATCAAACTGAATTTTGTAAAAAATGATAAAGTTTCTGAATTAAATCCAACAACAGTTATTGGAGTTACAGATCAAGACATCTCAGCTGATCTTCAAAATGATAAACCGGTGATTGTTAAAGAAAGACGTTTTGTGAAAAAATACAATATTCGTCGATATCCTAATGATAATCTTGATCATGCAAAAGAAGCCGGAAAAATTTTTACAAGTACGCAAAGAGAAAGAGTTTTGAGCGTCATGGGTCGAGTAATTGAGGGCACCGCTAAAATATTCGGGCATGAAGTGACAGCCTTTCAAAAATACCATTATCGCACAAACAATGAAACAGATGAACAGATTTATGCTCCCCGTACAAGTCCATTAAATCTAACGACAGAGCCCACATCTTTCTGGCTTGGACATGCAACTTTATTTTTAAGCATTCCTCTTAAATCTGATAAAGGAACAGTCGCTTCTTTTAATGTAATCACGGACCCCGTTGAGGGAGATCTTCACCGCCTCCTTTATCCAAGACAAACGAAATTTGCTCGTCCCATGGAAGAAACCCCAGCTCCTGATGTCTACTTGCTTTCCCACAATCATATGGATCACTATAACAAAGAGACCGTGAAAAAAATATTTGCGCAACAACCGATTATGGTTGTTCCTGTGGGTGATGGCGATCGATATGCAAAACTGGCAAAAAAAATTGGATTCGACCATGCGAACATTATAGAGCTCGATTGGTGGGAAAAAAAAGATCTAGAATTTGAAAAGAATGGCGAACGTTATCACATGCAGATAGCGGCGACTCCTGCACGTCATTGGAGTGGGATTGGACCTTGCGATGGGCATGAGTCAACTTTTCTAGGCTATGTTATTCAAGGGAATGAAGGCGGTGACATTTATTTTGCGGGTGATACGGCACGTTTAAATGATGATCACATTCAAAAGCTGAGAGAGAACTTTAGCATTCGTTGGAATTTTCAGCCAGGTGGTCCTGATGAAGTTAGAAAGAACATGGAAAGTACACATCAGGCTTCTGTAGATGGACTTTGGATGCATTTTAAGATGATGATTTCTAGAGTTTATCAAGAAGGAATGGATAAAGAAGAATTTTTGAGACAAGCAGGAGAGTTGAAAACAATTTACATGCATACTATGGCATATAAATTGGGAAATCTACATTTAAGCGATACTAAAGATAGCCTGCAAAGAGTTCTAGCAGCTTTGTCAGTTTATGAAGACACAAATACACATTTAGCACAAATTGAAGAGAAAGTGAAAACTCGGATTGCTAAACAGAGAGAAAAATTAACAACAAAGTCATTATCTGAGAAAAAAATGGCAAAAGTAGAGGCAAGACTAGCTAAAACAAGTGTAAAAGTTCGCAATCAATTAATAGAAAAAGAACTAGGCCTTAAAAGCTATGAAAAGCAGGTTTATGATGAGCTTTGTGCATTTGCAAAAGATTTTGTATTTGAAGATGGTAAAAGATTGTTGCCAGATGAAATCTCTAAACTTCTTCAAGAAACAGTGATTGTTTCTAAGATTGGCGCACGTTTGGGTTTAGAAACACGAAAAGAGGATCAATTAGAGAATACCTTTTTTTAGTTTTTGATTTGAACAAAAAGACTTCCTAAAAGGCTATGGTATGTGAAAACCATAGTCTTTTAGGACGAAGAAATTTATCTCGATTTTCTTTGACTATTTTTCTCTTTTTGTGAGGATAGATTCTCGTAGTCACTTGTGAAAATTTTTGCTTGTTCAACATCTTCAGGGAAAGGAGAGGATGTCCTCAGTGCTCTATCAAGGATCTCATGTAGACTGGAGAAAGCTATAGCCTTATTAGCTTTATCGTTAGAAAAGGAAAGATGCCACATTGTAGTTTCAACATTATAATAAAAAAGAATGTGCCCAAATTGTTGAAAAGCATCTACAAATTTCATAGAACTCTTATATTTCTTTTGTGTAGTCAAGCCTTTAACCCCAATAAAAAAAGCCCTCATATGAAATCCTGGATGTGTCGTCAATTCAGAGGTAGAGAAAAGAGTGTTAGGTAAGCTTTCGTGATAAAAGTTTCTGTTATTGATATCAGCAAATGCATCTTGCAAGCTCCGATCATTATGTGCATTTTTAAAAATGCTTTCAAAACGGCAGTAAAGCATCGGATTTTTTTGATCAAAAAGGATGTTTTTTTATATCCGTCCTATGCAAAGCGATCATGTTGCTTTGCAAGGAAGGAGGGATAAATGTGGGCTGCATGAGCCATCTATTTATTTTGCTGGAGAAAACGGATTGAATTCAGCTTCAGCTTCTTTATCTGCAAAATCGTTTTCGAAACGCACAGGTGTGTAGTTGGCAAATTGGGCGATCTCTTTGCGGAAGGTTAAGTTAACACTTCCTACGCTACCATGACGGTTTTTGGCAACGATCACTTCGGCCATTCCTGGCTTATCTAGTGGGTCGTAGTACTCGCGTCTGAGCAAGAACATGATGATATCGGAATCTTGCTCAATACTTCCGCTTTCACGCAGGTCACTCATCATTGGACGGTGGCCTGTGCGCTCTTCCACTTTTCTGGAGAGCTGAGACAAGCAAAGGACAGGAATATTGAGTTCTCGTGCTAGGTTTTTTAACATACGGGAAATTTCAGAAATTTCGTTTTGTCGGTTTTCGCCACCTCGATTAGTGCCTGATCCTGAGATAAGCTGGAGGTAGTCGATGATAAGAAATCCAATGCCATATGTTTCCTTCATACGACGAGCCCTGGCTCTTAAATCAGTTATTTTAAGGCCTGGCTGATCATCAATTACCATCATGTGGTTTTGCATGTTATTAACGGCCGCTACAACACGTTGGTATTCAATTCCATTAAGCGCACCGGTTTTGATTTTATCCGATTCCACTTCCGATTGAGAGCAGACAATACGATGCACAAGTTGCTCTGCGCTCATCTCAAGCGAGAAGATTCCAACAGGGATATTGCCTTTGAAGCACACATTTTCCGCGATATTAATGGCAAAGGCCGTTTTACCCATTGCAGGCCTCGCTGCTAATATCATCAAGTTTGAATTATTCAAACCATTTAACATGGTGTCGAGGTCTGTATAGTGAGAAGGTGTGCCTGTAACTCCTGTGTCTTCTGGACCACGTTGATGATAAAGCTCTTGCCTTTGTTGAAGCTCCTTAAGAAAGGGCACTTGTGATTCGGATTTAACACCAGATAAAATTTGCCCGATCAAAACTCCACTAGCAGCAGCAGCTGATTGGCTAATCTGAAAGAAAAGTTGTTGTGCTTCATCTAATGCTTCTGAGACATCAGCTGGTTCTTCAAGGGCACGTTTTTCAACATGTTGGGCAGCATGGATCATACTGCGCAGCATCGCTTTGTTGCGCACCAGCTCGCAATATTCTTCGATATGTGCCGATGTTCCCGCAAACTGGGCGAGGGTAGTGACATAGGCAACGCCACCCACTGTTTTAAGTTTGTCCTGTCTTTTGAGCTCTTCACAAACTAAGTGCACATCCGCAGGTTTGTCACTCTTATAGGCATCTTTAAGAGTTTGAAAAATGAGTTTATGTTCAGTGTAGTAAAAGTCTGCATCATCCAAAGCATCAGCTGCGACGTTAAGAGCGTTAATACTTGTTAACATGCAACCCAATACCATCATTTCGGATTCTTTTGAGTTTGGTGCAATTTTGACTTTTATAGAGGCATCAGACATCTCATTCTCTCTTTATTGATCTTTAAAGGGGATTAGGGCTATGCACGAGATTTCCAAAGGAGAATCGAGTGGTAGCTTGGCGGCTTGGATCGTTTGCCGCGCAGGAAAAACAGGTCCAGGAAAGTGCATTTGATAAGCATTATTAAAAGTTGTAAAATCAGCCAAATCTTTTAAAAAAACGTCTGTGCGGATCACGTGGGTTAAGTCGGAACCGGCAGCTTCGAGAATGTTTCGAATATGTTGAATGACCAAATGTGTCATTTCAACAAGATCTCCTTCCAAAAGCTTCCCTGTGTGGAGGTCAAGAGGAAGTTGCCCTGAAACAAATAATAGTTGTCCTTGCTGCATGTCAACCGCCGCAGCTTGTGAATACGGGCCTAGAGCCGCAGGGGCATCAGAAGTCTGAATTTTACTAAGCTGAGACATGTTTATTCCTTCGCACTGAGGACGTGTGTGTCTTTTTTCTTATTGATTAATTTGCCATGATCAAAAGTTTGCAAAACTTTAGGCAATCCTAAATCGTCATATTTGTTGAATTTTCCATGTTTTTCTCCATGGACATACTCCCCTTCAAAAATAAGAGTTCCATCTTCGTTCCATTCTCTGCAGGTTCCATGTAACTCCCCATTTTTGTAAGGATAAATCGCAGATTTCTGTCCACTTGGGAAGAAGGATTTTTCATCGCCTTCTTTTTTGTCTTGAATGAAGAGGGCTTGTTTTTTGATGGCACCGTTTCCATAGTACTCATAGGCCATGCCATCTTGATTGTCATCCTTGAATTCTGCAGAAATATAAATGCGACCATCTGTGGCATAGACTCCAGCGATCCCATTTTTTAATCCATTTTTATAAAAAGTACTGGATACTTTTGTCCCGACTTCGTTGAATTCGGCCACTTCGCCTTCCAGGATGCCGTTTTCAAAAGTGGCTTCCATGGCTTTCACTCTTCCTAATTGAGGATGGGTCGGATAGAAAACCTGATGTAAACCGTGTAAGCGATTGTTTTTGTAATGGTAAATAAATTCGCGGCCATCCAATTTAAGGGCGTAATATCTACCTTCGAGATCTCCATTTTGGTAATAAGCTTCTTCCAAAATACGGCCTTCTGGAGAGCAGATGATCTTTTTCCCATGCAAGATCCCATTTTCATAAGCCATTTGACTCATCTTAGTGCCTTGCGCATAATATTGGGCTTGTAATCCATGCAGCTTACCATGTTGATAATGACGCTCAGAAGAGATTTGTTGGTTCGTTTTGTCCGCCTCTTTCGGATGATATTCGTAATGGGTACCCGTAGGTTGATTGATAGCATAATGTTTTTCAAATTGAACAGAGCCATCCTTATACCAGCCGAGGTAATCACCTTCTAAACAACCTTGTGACCAAGAAATTTTTGTGGCTAGTTGCCCGTTGGGATAATAGCTTTCTTCAGTCCCGTCTTTTTTGCCATTCTGATAAACCACTTTATGTTTAGGTTGATCTGCATCAAACCATTCCGAAACTTCTCCATGTGGAACATCTTGGTGGTAGGAGGCCTGATAGATCAAAGCTCCTGAGGCATTCCATTCTTGGTGGAGTCCTTCTTTGCGTCCTTCTGCATCGTACGACATGAGGATCTGCGGGGTCGCAGAAGGGAACCATGCTTTATACGTATGGACAGGACGATTGTGTAGGTAGGTCGCTTCTATTTCTTTGGTTCCATTTTCATACCACATTTGAAAGAGACCATGCTTTTCCCCATTGTCGTAGATTGCAGAAATGAGTGGTTGCTTATTCCCATAGAACTCTTCATAAGATCCGTGATGAAACCCATTTCGGTAATGGGCCCTTACTTTGATCTCTCCAGAAGCATAATATTCTTCTTGAGGGCCATCGAATTCTCCATTTGTATAAAGATAAGCACGTTTAAGTTGCCCATTGGGATACCATTCGCGGTATTCTCCATGCAATTGATGCGCGACCATTGTATAAGTTTTGATTTTATTGCCTTGCGCGTCCCATTCCGTAATCGGTTCGGCCAGAACACCTGGCGTTTTGTAGGTCGCAAGATAAGCGAGCTTCCCATTTTCATGTATTTTTCGATGAGTTTTTGTTGGAAGGCCTCTTTGATAAGTGGCTTCTTCTATAAGATCTCCATTGTCAGCATAAACCTGCTCAACACCTTCTTTTTTACCCAAATAATAATGGACTTGAGAACGCGTTTGTCCGTTTGGGTAGTAGAGGATAAATTCTCCATGAGGAACTCCATTTTGCACGTGCTGGACTTCCCGGATACTGTTGTCAGCATAGAACGTTTTTTTTGCTGGTTCATTGCCTTGGTCGCAAAGCATCCCTTTGGAGTAGTAACATTTAGATTTGATTGTTCCATCTTCATACCAATCTGTCGACTCTTTATCGAGAAGGCCTTCGACATAGTTGCTTAAAGCCGCGGTTGTGCCATTAAAATGAAAAAATTTTTGCTCGCCAGATAATGTCCCATTTTTGTAGGTTCCCGACTCTTTTACTTTCCCTTCGTGATCATAGACATGATAAGGACCGTTTAATAATCCTTTGCTATAAAAACAGTCATAAACGAGTTGTCCTTCTCCTTGGTAAGTTTTGGCCATGCCTTCTCTTTTTCCCTCATGAAAGCTCTCAATTCTTTCGATGAAACTCTCTGGCGAATAGGTGATGCGCAAGCCTTGTGGCACAACAGTTGTGGCAAATTCTCGGATAGATGGATGTCCTTGTGGCAGGATACCTAGATCTGTTTCAACACAAATGTTTCCCTCTGCAGTATAGCGAACTTCTTTAACAGGGATATCGAGATTTTGTTTGGGATCAAAGTCGTAAAAAAGAATGGCAAGAGGGGAGCCAGTTTCATATGTTTCTGTGACAATATGCTTCCAATGAGGTTGCCGTTTTTTGAGTTCGAGGACATACGAATCTTCAGCGAATGCAAAAAAAGACAAGCATAGGCCGAAAAAAAAGCAGAAAGAAGATGGCTTCCAAGTAAACATCATGGGGGATCCTTAATTATAATGACAATTTAAGAAGCGCATTCAACAGTTTGCTCCGGGGCGATTTCTTGGCGTGAAGAAAGGGCTAACGCATTTAGAAATGCTGGCACGCACAAAAGACCAACGACTGCTAACGCTTTCGCTGCGGCATCTTCTTCAAAGTATTCAGCCAGAAGTCCGCCGCCACCAGGGCCAATGCTTTCCGATAGGCAAAACGCGAGTCCCATCATGATTGCACTGATAAGACCAGGATGAGAAGGCATTAAGCGATGGCCCTGTGAAACTGAGATCGGATTAATGATTCCGAATGCTGCTCCCATAAAAAACAATAAGATTAAAATAAACACGGGTGGAAGTAAAGGGGTAAAATAGAATGTATAAAAAATCGAGGAACCAAAAATAATTGCAGTTAAGATCACGGCTTTTGCTGAATATTTATCAGCTAAATACCCACTTGGGATCATCATTAAAGCACCGCCAAATACGAAAAAGAAATGTCCGCCTCCCATGCAAATCCATTCAACATGTCCTCTTGAAGTCAGTATATCAGGAAGAAGGAAGATAATTCCCCAAAAAATGGAACTGACGCAAACTTGGCAAAAATAGAGCGACACCAGCTCTCGTGAAGAAAGAAACTTTTGAATCCCTTTCCAACTTACAGAATGCTTGTTTTTGGCTAGCAAGGCAGTTGATGTTGCGAATGGGAAAAAGGCGATCAAGAGAATGAGTGCAGCCATGGGTAAAAAAAGATAGGCGGTATTTCCGTCAAAAGCGTGATAACAGTGAGAAAAAGCCAATTGGCTGCAAGCTAATCCGATGGCTCCGCCTGAGGCAAAAATGGCAATAAATAAGCTTTTTCGATGTTCAGTTAGCATCCCTATATGACTAGCTGCTGCAGGGTGAAAAGCACCAGATCCAAGACAAGTAAATAAATAGAGAAGAAAAAGAAAGAAAGGTCCTTCAACGTGAGGAAAGAATAGGCTGCTGGCTGCACAAAGCAACCCGAAACAAATGAGAATTTTACGATGCCCTTTATCACTTAGCATCCCAAAAAAAATTTGCATTCCTTCACCGATAAAAGCGCAGGCTGCGGCGATGAATCCAGCCACCGCTAAATCAATATGGGCAATTGTTTTGTAAATTGGCCAAATCCCAATCATTGTATCGACGAGGAGGTGGGATAACCAAAGGAATCCGACTGTTCCATAAAGATGCATTTTTTTTGTCGCAAACGTCATAAATGTTGATGAGTAAGTAGGTTTAAGATTTATAGAGGCTTTATTATGCCACAAAAACAAGTTTTTGAAAAGAATATTTTAATCATTCAGAAGGCAATTTGATGCAGAAATTAGTTTTTTGCATTCTTTTTTTTTAAAACTTTAATGGCATGTTCTGTCAAATCTTTTATATCCGATTCATGAGAAAGCAAATTGAATTCTAATAAGGTTTTAAAGTATTTTGTTGGTGTGATAAAATGATTTTAGTGGGTGATTAATTATTAATATGGGGTCAAAATGGTTCAACCTGATCGTTTTCCTATTAATCCATTTCATTCTCATCAAATAGAGATGAATTTAAATCTTTCTTCTCCAAAAGAAATTCAGAAATTTACTGCTAAACAAGGGGAACTTGGAATAAAACAATTGGCGAATCGAATTTTTCACTTTGCAAAGTATAGAAATTGGATTTCCAATAAGGCTATTTTAAATTCCGTCAAAAATTATACTGAATTTGCAAAAAAATTTCCTGAAAATCAAGAAATGACCAACAAAGTGCACGCGTTAGCCCAATTATTTAAGGGGACTAAGTTAGAATCTCAAGTGAACGAGTTAATCAAAGAAAATCTAACATTGCCCGATGCGGAACATATACTGGAAAGTTTGACAGAAACCGTCACCCAACTTAGTACCTATCTTAAAGATGGGGAGCTTAGTGGATTAGCTCCTGAATTAAACGAAGTCAAAAAAGATATTTTAACGACTTTGCAGGTAGATAAAAAATTTTATAAAAAACTCGCACGACTTCGCAAACAGTTTCCTATTCACTCGCCAGAAGCCACTACCTTAAAATTGCTGATTCAAACAGCTCAGTTGCAGACCAAATTAGAAAGATTGGGACTCGATCCACATTTGGCAAGTGAAGACCCTCAAGCTGTTCAATTTTTGTTTGCGAGTCGTATGATTTACAATATTGTCGGTTTTCAAAATACATCCACCAATGGAAAAGAATCGCATGCTATTCGGCAAGACGAAAACCAAAGAGTCATGATAAAAAAGCAAGGGGCCTGGGTCCTTGTATCAGAAATTATGCAGGATTTAGAGATTGATGCTTATTCTCATCTAGCTGGTGTCGTTGAAAAAAGAAAAGAGGGGTTAGATGAAAATCAGGGGCGACAAAGATGGAATTATTTTTCTCCTGATGGTTTAGTCCCTGTTGATCGGTATACCCATCCTGAATTATACCCTGTTGAACAGCTGTCGAAAGAAGAGATGGGAGAATTGCTTGCTCATGCGCAGCTGTTTGCACCTGAAGGTGAGCCGTTTCCTGCAGATCCCAATAAAACATGTGTTGTTCAAATCTATACGAATCCGCGTGATTTAACCAAGCATGATGATAACTTTTTTTTGGCAAAGCTATCGGCATCTATTCCTATGCATGCGGGTATTCGAGTCATTAATGCGGATGGGGCTGTCTACTCAACAGGTTTAAGCGGCTTACCAGAAGAGCAACCTTTTAAAGAAGGTCGGAATATCCTTGCGACCGTCAACTCTGCGCCAGCCATTTTAGATTTTGAAGAATTTAGACCTCATGAAGGACGCATTGTGACGAGTATTCCAGTGACACCTGAGGTATTTGAAGAGATCATGTCTACGCTCAATGATTACCGGATGCGTACTGTTAGATTTAATTTAACCCGACAAAATTGTACCTACCTAGCCAATGAAATTCTGAAGAAAACAGGTGTTACAAATCTTTCCAATGAAATGTCATTGGGAAAAGCCTTGGCAGGAACGATTCCTTCTCCAAAAAATGTGAAGTTGATCGGAAAACCGTTGCGGGCCATTGACCAAAAAATGGAAAATACGATGAAAAAAGTGAAAAAGAATGTTCCAAAGCCAATGATGACAGTTGCACGGGTTCCTCGAAAAGTGATTTGGTTTTTACCAAATGCAGCGAGTAAATTGCTGATCTTAGGACTCGGAGGGGCGAAGGGGACTTCAAAAAAAACTGGCGAAGGGAATGCATCATTGGATAACAGTGAAGAAATGGCCAATTTCCCTCATCTTTTTCCTTCTGCAACCGAAGTTTTTAAAGATAATTCCATTCATCTTTATCACTCTTTACCGCTTGTTCAGTGGCAATTACAGCAACAATCGACAGTGGTTCATTCCTATCAAGGTAAGCCAGCCATGGGGGTCGTACCTTCTCGGGATGATGAGGAGCTTATGGCGGGAGAGAAAAGAAAAGCCGTTTTCATGAAACGTTATGTAGAAAATTTTCGGTAAGATATACAGGCTCCATTGCGATTGCAAGGAGCCTGTGACCATCTAAGTGTTTTTGCCAGAGGAGGCTAAGGCTTCTTTTAAAGCGATCACAATCGTTCCGCCTAAAAAAATCCCGGGAGATGCAACAAAAAAAGCTAAAAGCGTTCCAGCTAAGATCAAACTGCTGGCTGTACCATACTCTTCGATTTCTTCTTTAATGGATTTAATAAAGGTTAGAATTTCTTCCGAATAATAGGCACCCGCCACAAGACCAACCAGAACGCCTCCATAAAATGAGTTAAAAAAACTCCAGATGATCCCTATCAATAAGAGCACGTAGGCTGCGGTATCACGGGTGTTCTTTTTGGCGAAGCCATAAAAAGTATCTAGTTTGTCTTTTTCAGGAGGAGGCGTTTCTTTGGATTCCTTGGGGTCTTTTTCAGGTTCTTGAGAAGCTGGATCTGGGGGGAGCTCAGAAGACATATTTCCTCTCTTGTTAAATTCAAATTTGATGTATAATCAAAAGGGTGAATGTAGACAATCTTTATTTGAGATAATCTTAAATTCTGTTGCATTAATGTTATTGATCTTTCAATATTAGGAGGAATTATTTCTTGCTGAGAGATATCTGAGGGAACTAAAAAAAAGATTTGAGCATATCAATGCTTGCAGTCATTACGTAAAAGGTTAAGTTAGAGGCATGATTAAGCAGTGGATTTCATGGATTAACTTGGCTTTGATTGGATTTGGAATATTTCTGCTCCTTCTTTCACTTTGGTTTTTATTTTCGCGCCCTTCTCAAATTTCCTTTGTAGAAGTGCAAGAGCCAAAAACAACATTGCCAAAAAGAGCGTTTACTTCATCTGAACAAGCATATGCAGATGTCGAAAACCATTTGTTGCATTTGAGTTTCACCCCCATGACAATTCAATTGCCAGATTTGCGACGTTTTCTCATCTATTATGGCAAAAATGGTCGACCAGATGCGCAAAATGGAACTCTTTTGCATTTCGGTTGGAATGGAGGTAAAGAAACCTCTGCCATTGAAGCAAATCAAAAATTGTTTTTAGTTTATGATGGTAAAACTTCTCCTGGAAAATACTCATTTAGCCCAAGTAATGAGTCAACACCCCTTTGGATTGAAGCTCAACCTAGCGGAGACGAGGCATTAGTTAGAGTGGGCATGCTAGATGATAAAGGAAATCTTGTCCGGGAGCCTGCAAATAATCTCCAATTTAATCTAAAGGCGCGAGAATTTGCTCGGACTATCGGAAATTGGGAAATCGGAAATCAAAGGGTCGATGGAACCTTGCTTGCTCGTCAAAAAGCGCGTTGGTTTGGAAAAGACAAGTTTTTTGAAAGGCATGGAGGAGAAGAGTACAAAGATTTTGTGGGAAAAGAGCGGATTGACTTTAGTGAATCTCCAGATGGATATTCGATCTATGCCAACGCGGGAGATATTTTTATTTGGGATGGGAACAGGTGGAAAAGCGTAAAACCAGGAAAAGACTCGCTCGGGCACCCTTTATTGGTCGTTAAGCAAATCGATGAACGTTTAATGAAGTTTGATTTATGGGATGCGGAGGGGAAGGGCACGATTACGCTGAACCTTTTAAAATCTGCCGAGCCACGCAGTTTACAAAATATCGAAAAGCATTTTAAATTTTTAGGGGCGCGCACAAGATCTCAATTTGTCTTCGAGATTGATGGAGAGCGTGTTTTATTGAGTCCCTATGATTGGCTTTTGCAGTCCGACGGTACATGGAAAAAATTAACGACGGCTCAGGAAATTGATGATTATGTTGATCGGAAAACTATCGGTCCGCTATTTGTATTCGATGGTCTTAAAAAAGTGGGTGATCAACAAGTATTATCCGGGGTTGTATTTAATACCACTCGAAGTGATTTTCAAACCATAGAACTGCCTATACAACAAACTGGTGGGAGTACTGTAAAAGAAGATTCACGGGGAAAAAAGGATGAAAGTTCATCTAAAAATATAAGGCCTAAAAATAAGGTTGATGCAAGGCAGTCAAACATAAAAACAGAAGAAAATGAGACTCAAGATCACTCCGCTGAATAAGCCGGAGTTTCTCTATACATAAGATAAATGGTGGAATGTGAAATTAAATACTTATAACCGACTTTTTATTCTATTTGCTCTCCTTTTTAGCACGGTAATCCTGGAAGGACAAACCATTGCTGAAAAAAAAGAAGGAATCATAAGTGAAGGCGATCTCTCCCCTCGTATGCAAAAATTTTTAGAAGAAGTCAATAAAGAGCTCAATGAGTGGCATAAGCTTTTAGAGAATTACTACTCGGAGGCTTACAGGCTTTATGAAAGAGGGGCTCCAGAGCAAAGCTTTAAAGCTTTATTGGTACAAATCAACTCCATCAAGGATAACATTCGCGATTTGGAAAATAGCTGGCGGGAATTAGCTTCAACTTCCGAAGACTCGGATGGTTATGCACTTTGGCATCATCCAGAAACGACGGTCGGTCAGCTAATTATGGACTATGGGTCTGCTGATTATGTCTATTTAATGACGCCTGATATTGCGTCTCTGAAATTGAGTGTCAATTCTAATATTCCTGTACCTCGTTCTTCTTGGGGAGAAATGTTAGAATTGATTCTGAATTACAATGGCCTTGGCTCTAAAGTTTTGAATCCCTATTTACGTCAGTTGTATGTGACAAAAGATGATCGCTCAAATTTGCAGCTAATTACACGTGACCGCTTCGATTTAGAATTTGTACCAAGTTATGCGCGTGTTTGCTTTGTCTTGTCGCCGCAACCCTCAGAAGTTAGACGAATTTGGTACTTTTTGGATAAGTTTACCAATCCAAACAATACTACTTTACAAATGGTGGGAAGAGACATTTTGATCATTGGTCAAGTTTCTGAGGTTCAGGAGCTCTTAAAGATCTATGATTTCGTTTTAGCGAATCGTGGAGATAAGGAATACAAAGTCTTACCTTTGTCGCGTGTGGAAGCTGAAGAAATGGCCAAAATTATTGGAACGATTTTTGATCAACTGGTTGAAACAACAAAGACGACTCCAAAACCTTCTCCATCTGGAAAAGGCCCTCCTATTAAACAGAACCCCGAGCCTGTCGATCCGAGCGGTGGCTCTAATGGATTGAAAGTCATTCCACTTTCTCACATTGCGCAAGCTGTTTTTCTTGTCGGAACGAGAGAAGAGATTCAAAAAGCGGAATCGATTATTAAAGAGGTTGAAAGCCAAGTTGGTGAATCGAGAAGAAAAACAATTTTTTGGTATACAACGAAGCATTCGGATCCGAATGATTTAGCAGATATTTTGCAAAGAGTTTATGAACTCATGGTGCAAACTGGCACAGGATATGAGGAACGACCACCTACGGAAGTAATTGAATTGCCTCCACAGCCTCCCGTGGTCACGGCCGCACCTTTTGCGACGAACCAGCCATTTTATAATATTCCGACGCCATTAGCTCCAAGACCATTGGTTCCAAGGTTGTATGATTATGGATATTTTCTCGATGATACTTATCTTGTAGAGCCAAATCCTACGCGTAGACGATGGGAAAGAGAGCGGGAAAATAAAGGGAACGATACGCGTAACAATTTCATTGTGGATGTCAAAACAGGCGCCATTGTGATGGTTGTGGAAGTCGATATTTTACCAAAATTAAAAGAATTGCTTAAGAAATTGGACGTGCCTAAAAAGATGGTTCAAATTGAAGTGCTCTTATTTGAAAAGAGATTGAATCGAGATAACCAATTTGGATTAAATCTTCTCCGCACAGGTAATGCAGCGACAAATACGCATACCACATCCGTGCAGTGGAACAATATTTTCCCTGTAGGTGCCAGTGTTGTTCATCCAGAAAATGCAGGGGTTTTCGAATACCTGGTCAGTCGTACTAAAACGGCTAGTGGGATTCCTGCCTATGATTTCGCCTATCGTTTTTTACTTTCGCAAGATGATATTCAGATTAATGCAAGTCCTTCTGTAGTCGCAATTAACCAAACACCTGCAACGATTGAAATCGCTGAGGAAATTTCGGTGAGTACGGGTATTTTTGAAATTCCAACGGAAGGAAATGTCACATTAAAAGATTCTTTTGCGCGTGCACGATACGGGATTAAAATTGAAATTATTCCGACCATTCACGTACGGGAAGATATGAACGATCCAGAAGATCCTGTAGATTACGTGACATTGGAAACGGATATTCTCTTTGAAACAATTAACCCTTCAGTTGATAGTCGTCCCGATGTTACACGCAGGCATATCACAAACCAAGTGCGTATTCCGGATCAGCAGACTGTGATTATTGGGGGATTAAGACGTAAAAATCTTTCAGACTCCAAAGAATCGATTCCTTATTTAGGAGAAATTCCAGGAATTGGGAAATTGTTCAGCATCACTCAATTAACTGATTCTGCGACGGAGATGTTTATCTTTATTACGCCTAAAATCATTACGGAGGCGGCCGAAGATTTTGATCGGATCCGTTGTGAAGAGATGCAGCGGCGACCTGGAGATATTCCAGGGTTTTTATGCCGTCTTCAGAGGGCTGAAGAAGCGGAAAAAAATAGAATCTTTCAAGGCTACCTAACCATGTTGTTTGGAAGACCTCCTGAAAGATGCATTCAAGATTGTATTCCACGTGGTGAGTATGATGGAAGGTAGTAGAGAAAATCTGGACCCTCAGAAAAAATTGGGGGGAAAAGCAATTCCAGAAACTTTGAAAGATCCTAATTTGGTATTGGCAGAACAATTCAAGCTGCCTATTTTTATGGAGCTTTCAAGTCTTAGACTACCTCGAGAATATTACAAAAAAGTTCCTTATTCATTCGCGAAAAGACATTGTGTCCTGCCTATTCAAGAAGAAAAAGATGCCATTTTAGTGGCAGTTGCTGATCCCTTGAATTTAGAGCCTCTGGAAGAACTGCGTTTGATGTTAAATGTAGACGTTAAGCCGGTTTACAGTCCTAAAGATGTGATTCTTGCTGCCATTAATGAATGTTATAATCAGGAGTTTGGAGCTGCTTCGCAGCTGATCGCAAATCTTGCTGATCAATCGGAAGATGGCCGAGGCGATGGTGAAGTTGAAGTTTACGATTTGCTTGATGATTCTCAGATGCAAGCTCCTATTGTCAAGCTCTTGAATTTGATTCTTACCGAAGCGATTCAACAAGGTGCTTCTGATATCCATTTTGAACCCTTAGAAGATGGCTTACGTGTCCGTTATCGGATCGACGGTATTCTACAGAACCGACATTCCCCAGCAGTTGAGTTTCAAGCGCAGCTTTTAACACGTATCAAGGTGATGGCTAAGCTGGATATTGCAGAACATCGTCTTCCTCAGGATGGACGTATTAAATTGCGGATGGGCAGAAGAGAGATTGATTTTCGGGTGAGTACCGTCCCAATAGCTGCCGGAGAGCGTATTGTCTTGCGTATCCTAGATAAAGGAAATGTAATTTTAGGGTTAGACAAATTGGGCATGCTTCCTGCTGTCCTTGAGGAATTTAAACGTTTAATAGCTTTACCTGAAGGCATCGTATTAGTCACTGGGCCCACAGGGAGTGGAAAAACAACATCGCTATATAGTGCCATTTTTGAAATGTATAGCGAAGAAACAAATATTATGACGATTGAAGACCCTGTTGAATATAATTTAAAAGGGATTGCTCAGATTGGTGTACGTCATAAAATTAAATTAGATTTTGCCACGGGCTTAAGGCATATTCTTCGCCAGGATCCTGATATTATCATGATTGGGGAGATTCGCGATTTGGAAACTGCTGAAATTGCGATTCAAGCTTCTTTAACAGGTCATTTAGTATTAAGTACTTTGCACACCAACGATGCCCCTTCCTCTATCACACGTCTAGTCGACATGGGAATTGAACCTTACCTTCTTTCTTCCACTATTGTGGGGGTTTGTGCTCAGCGCTTAGTCCGCCGCATATGTCCTTCCTGTAAAACGGCTTACAAGCCAACAGATCGAGAGCTTGCCAGCCTCGGTTTACAACGAGATGAATTAACAGATGGCAATTTATTTGTCGGCGAAGGTTGTTCCGCTTGTTATGGAACAGGATATCGTGGACGGCATGGGCTCTATGAACTGATGTCTATCAATAATGCCATCAAAAAGCAAATTGTCAAAAGTGCAGATGCTGTTGAAATGCGAGATGTAGCGCTCAATACAGGGATGATTGGATTGTTAAATCATGGTGCCGAATTAGCTAAAAAAGGGGTGACGACAAGCGCTGAAGTTCTGAGAGCTGCACGCGGGTTGGAGGATTAGGAGGTTCAGCTATGCCGATGTATCAGTACCAAGCCTATGATTTCGCAGGAAAAAAAAAGAATGGGTATATTGAAGCTCATAATGAACTAGAAGCTAAAAGCAAGCTACGCGAGCAATCTTTGATGATTGCAAAGCTCTCTCTAAAAGAGGGCGGTGGATCGAGCAAGAAACTAAAAGGAGATGATCTCCTTGCTTTCACATTTCAACTTTCACAGCTGCTTGGAGCAGGTGTTCCACTATATGAAGCTTTGATTGCGATCGAAGAGCAATACAGAAATGAATCTTTTCATTCGATTATTTTAAGTTTATGCGATCAAATTAAAGCCGGAACACCTCTGTCTGAGGCCATGCAAAATTATCCCGATAGTTTTAATCGCTTATATTGCTCGATGGTACGGGCTGGAGAGTCGGTAGGTGCACTTGATCTTGTTCTCGAAAAGCTGAGCCTTCTTTTGAATAAACAGCAAAAATTGCGCAAGGAAATCACAACCGCAATGATTTATCCTGCTGTGCTAGCTTGTTTTGCACTTTTGGTTATCTGTTTGCTTTTGGGTTTTGTTGTGCCTTCAATAGAGGGTATTTTCGCGGATAAGCAATTAAATGGTTTTACCCAGGCTGTTTTAGCGGTCAGCCATTTTTTTCGTGATTACTGGTGGCTCTATCTTCCAGTGGTTGCTTTGACTATTTTTTTAATTGTGATCAAGTTAAGAACACCGTCAGGAAAATTATGGTTGGAAAGGCAGCTATTGACCATTCCTGGAATAAGAAATTTGGTGATCCAGGCTGCCGTATCTCGTTTTTGTCGCACCATGGCAACGCTTCAAAATGGGGGAGTTACCATGATCGACTCTCTTCGCATTGCACGTGAAACAATGCGAAACGCGACGCTTGAAGAAGAAATCAAGCGTGCTGAATCAAAAATAATTGAAGGAAGCTCTTTAAGCGCACAATTAATGCAATCTAAATATTTTCCGCATATGGTATCTCGCATGCTCGCTGTGGGTGAAGATTCAGGGAGTAGTGTCATAATGATGAATAAAATTGCTGATATGTATGAAGATGAGCTCGAGAAAACGTTATCACGTGTGATGGCGCTTGCTCAGCCAGTTATTTTGATTGTTATGGGAACTGTCATAGGGGCTGTCATGATGGCTGTGTTATTACCTTTGACGGATGTAAGTTCATTTTCGATGTAACCTAAGGTGGTAAGTATGAATTGTATTGTAAAAAGTAAAAGACATGTCACATTAATCGAAATGATGATTGTGATGTTCCTGATTGCGTTAATCACAGGGGTGGTTGCTTATAACTATCGTGGTGCCCTTGATGAAGGCAAAGTCTTTAAAACAAAAGCAGGGATTGAAAGATTAGAAACGATTTTGAATCTCCAGGTTTCTGAAAATCCTGCATTGCTCAATGATATTGGAAATAACTGGCAGGGCATTGTGGCTAAGTCTCCGCTTGTTCAAAATCCAGCGGCCTTAATACGTGATGGTTGGGGGGAAGAGTATAAAGTGACTGTCGACAATGGAGTCATTCACGTGCGTTCTGAAAAGCTAGAGCAGTACCAGAAATCCTCTAAGTAAATCAAGAAAGCATGCATTTTGCCAAAATCATTAAACGATTGTCATTTTTTACTTTAGTAGAAATGCTAATCGTATTGGCCATCCTGAGTATTGTGACGGTAGCCATCGGAATTAACATTAACAACGCCTTGGAAGAGCAACGTTTTCGAACTGAAGTGGAGACGGTGGTAAATGAATTACGCTTTGCCCAAGATTTAATGTTGGTTTTGCAGGCTGACGTCACGGTCAAATTTTCACAGGGGGATGATGGCATAAATTTTACATTAGAAACAGAAAGCCAGGCGACGAAAAATTGGATGAATGAAATCCTGCGTGTTCAACCCAAACTTAAAACGATCCGAGGTGTAAGCTTTAGGGATGAACTTGATCTTCCTGTTACGGAAGGCGCTATCTCCATCCATTTTCTTTCTAAGGGATCAGTCATGAGCCGTGGAATTTTGCGTCTTTCGAATTCCTCAGATGCTGTGAATGTACCTTCCTGGGCATTGGTGCGTGTGATTAATTTACATGGATACCCACATCCTATTGTGAGTTCTGCGCCTTCAGCTAGCGATCCCATTTTTTTGCCGAATACAGAAACCAGTACGAAACTAACAATTACCAATAGAACGAAGCAAGAAATTGCGCAGTTTAAGCAGGATAAAGAAAAAGAAGCGGAAGCAGAGAAGAAAAAAAAGGGGCAAGCTCCAAAATCAAAGGGGTCTTAACCTGTGTTTTGTAGCTCAAAAAAACGTCATTTTTTACTTCTAGAAGTTTTGATTGCTTTTGCTCTTATTGTTTTGTGTGTATTTCCTTTGATTTCACCTCATTCAGTCATGTTGAGAAGTCAGTCTCAATTTATTCGGAAAATCGAATTGGATCATCTTGTTAATTTGCTCTATGGCCACATCACTGAGCAACTTTACTTCAATAAAATTCCCTGGCAAGATCTTGAGAATGGGACAGTTTTTCCTGTGACCAATGAGTTACTGAGCGCTGCAGGTTTTACGGCTTTACTCCCTTTTGAGGGAACCTATACATTTAATGAGAAAAAACGCAAACCTAAAAAAGATGATGAAAAAGTCGATGAGTATGTCCTCTATATCTTTGAGCTAAAGTTTGCGTTTCATCCTAGTGGAGAAAGCCCATCTAAGAATGATCAAATTTACACTTATCAGTTCTTTTTAGCTCGAAATCTGACCGGAATTTCGGCTTTGCCCAAGGAGTAGCCAGGATGTCTTATCACAGTAAAATTCATCGAAAATCCTTTGCGACTCTTTTGGAAGTCTTAATCGCCATGGTTTTGACTTCCATGATTTTGACCACGTTGAGTTTTTTCTATCAGCAAATCGATGCAATGAATCGGGAATCTGAAAGGTTGCAGAGGGATAGCTTTTTAAGAAGATTTTTACAGTACCGTTTAACCCAAATTTTACCGAAAAGTTTTTCCTCGATTGGAAGCAATCGATCAGCTTATTACTTTTTTAATACGAGCTTTGCAGAAGGGCTCTTTAAACCAGGAACACAAAGTTTGGTCTTTGGTTTTGATAACTGTGTGGATTTGGATAGTATGTTTGCATCTGCTGTGTTGGGAAGATTATATGTTGATCGAGAAGGAAGGCTTTGTTTGGGAATTTGGCCGACACCCAATCGTTGGGAAGACGATGAAATCCCTCCAATGAAACAAGAAGTTCTTTTTGAAAATGTGGCGATGTTGAAATTTCAATTTTTCATTCCTCCTGATAAGGGAACCTTAAAAGATGTTAAGGAGCAACCGACTTCTCCTGAAGATGTCAGGGCTAATATTACTCCAAGCCCTCCTGGGGCATGGGTGGATACTTGGTTGCAAGAATATGATCAACTCCCTGCCATTGTTCGTCTATTCATTACCCAAGAAGGGCAAAAAGACCCTTTAGTTTACAGTTTTCCTTTGCCAAATAGCAAAAACCCGATCATTTACGATCATTAGGGGATTCCGTGAATATTTTACTCTTCGTGACAAGCATGTTAATGCTAATGACTTTGATGACCTATGCACGCTTGGAGAGCTATCGAGGCTTTGCCATTACGCAGTCCCAATTTGAATTTTACATGAAAAATTTAGAAAGAGAGGGATATGCAGAGAGTGCCAAAAAGTGGTATGAGGGTCATGTTGCGACAACGAAAGAGCAAAACGACAATGAAAGGCAAACAAAAAGCAAAGCAAGTCCTAAACTTCCGATCGCCTTATTTTTAAAGAAAGATGAACGCGAGAAAAAGCAAGAGCTCTTTGAACAATTTAATCTCATGGCTAAAAATATCCTACCAGCCATATACGGACACACCAGATTTTTTAAAGAGGCATTAGAGGCGGATGAACACTTTGTGGAACAATTGTTAAAGGCAATAAGCCAAGCAGCAGAAGATTTGCCAAGTAAGCAAAAAATTAAAAATGCATGTGATTTGTCGACACTTTCTTTTAAAGATCCCTATTTGCATGATATTTTTTACTTAATGCTCAAAGGGGGTGTAGAGATACCTAAAGAAGAAAAAGGTACAGTGGAAGTGAATGTGAGCTATCCCAAGTTGTCAAAATATATCACTCTAGATAATAAATCCCAAATCCGGGTTTTTTTAGCTTCTCGACCTCTTTTAGCATCTATTTTTGGAGAGGCTATTGTGAATGACATTTTGCAAAAGCGTAACGAGCTTTATACAGAAGTCAAGCCAAAGGAAGGTGGGATGAAAACGGAGGATGCGACGCAAATTTTCAAAGATGCATTCGAGAACAGGCGTCTTAGCGGGATCGTCTCAGAAGTGTTAGATTTTACAGTTTCCAAGACCGATCCCGCAGGATATGAATAGTGCTTAGAAGTTTTGTCTCCATCTGCAGTATTTTTTGTCGAGTACAATGATTTCTTGCCGCTGCACTGGCCACAAGAAGGGTGGTGTATCACAAGGAGAGCTGCAACGGGGTCCTCCAAAAGGAATTTCCACATAAGCAACGCCCTGAACCGTGCCTTTATAATAGTGGTCATAAGATCCACGTACTTCAAGACCCAAGTAGTCGAATAAGACAGCTCCTATGCGAAGTCTTCCGCCTGTGATGTCTCGATGGTGTCGGATATGATAAAAATATCCACCAGGTGCAATGTAAACATCAAAGCAAAGGCAAGGATCCCATCTTCTTAAACTTGTTTCAAGTTCCAGATCTCCTCCAGACAAAGAATTTTGAATTTGCGTGCAAGCTGCAAACAAATTGTCATGAAATCGAAAAACTTTAGGGTGCTTGCGTAAAGATCTGTCGCATATCGGAAAATAGCCATTGATACGAAATACCCAGCAAGGATGAATCAGTTCTAATCCAGGTCCTAACTGATGATAGTCATGTCGAGTTCTTCGATAATCATAAAAGAAGTTGATTCCAAAGAAAAGATTTGTGCATGGAATGGCAATGCGTGTTCCCACCCCCACATTTGCAGCCCAGCGTTCATGCCTTAAATTGTGAATACGTGCATCAAAAAATAATTGCCCATTCGAATCTAACAAGGGGATAGTAAAAATTCCGAAAGAAGCATAGCCATTTTGTTCTCCAATACCTTTTCCAACAACACCTTGAAGATAAGCTAGGGTGGGTAGGAATACCCATTCATTTGCTTGAACATCGTTCAAAGAAGGTAAAGAGACTTCATTTTCAACGACTTCTTCAGGGCTGGCGAAAAGATTTGCCAACAAGCAAAGAAAGAAACAAAAAAATTGAGAGGCATTTTTGAATGAATTTTTCTTCATTTATTTGCTATAAGACTTTTTTATTGGTTTTAAGTAAGCTTTGTCCCTGATGAATCGAATAATGGCAATGTAGAATTTTTGAAAACTGGTTGTTCTTCCACATTCTGTCACAAAGGTTCAATTATCATCTCCTCTATTATTTATTGTATTTTCACACCTTTTGCAATCTTATTTTACAAATCTGAAGCATGAAGCAAAGCTTAATTTTGTATAAGGGTTACGATTTGTAGAACGAGTGAACTATTTACTCAACTTTGCGGCGCGTCGTCATACACGCAACATCGGAGATGGCTTTTGCTTGAGGTAAACCAGCTCTCTTGGACAATACCTAGAAAAAAGTGAACTTAATATCATAGACTTTTGCATGAATCCTTAATACTCTCAGATTATTTAGAATGCATTATGGAGGGATTTGTGCTTATTAGAGAATAAGGTGGTTGAGCATTGATACATAAAGAAATTTTGCACAGGGTAGTTTTTCTAAAAAAATAGTGTCTCTTTAAGAATCGATGTGGAATTCAGCTGCCATATTCAAAAAAAATAATATGCTTAATGTAGTAATAACTGGTATGATTCGTCTTTATCAGAGTGGTATGTTGACTCTTAGCAAATACTCGTCAGTAATTGCTTATATGAACGTTTAAAAAAATCAGCTTACCAAACTCTCTGAGTTATCGTCTTGCTATCAGCTCATCTTATTGTAAGGACTAATGAAATTTTGCTTTTTGAGATATCCAAAAATAGGGCGGGTGGTTTTTTTGGAAGCCTCGAAATAGTCATCAATAATCAACAAATGATTACATTACGAATCCAGAGAGATTTCCAAAAATTTAAATTTTTAGAAAATTGAATGGATTTGACTGAATGGAATTAACAGAAATAAACTTCATAAGTAATTGATTAAAGGAAAAATGAAAATTTTACACTCGATTCTATTTACTTTACTTGCCCTCGGCTCTTCAGGATGTAAAAACCTTGAAGAAAATAAGGATGAAAAACACAAGTTCACAATCTTTCAAAATAATCTTGATTCTGTTGTGGGCCCAGAGGATGAAGTTGCCCTATTAAAGGCATTTCCTAAAGCTCTTTATAAGATATACACAATTGATAACTTAGGATCTTTTTATATAGATAGCCGAGTTGATCTTATCAAGAATCAATTGGCAGCAGGACGTGCTTGGGAAGATAATTTCATTCCACTACTGGAACAGTATATTACACCAGGAACTACGGTAGTTGACATTGGTGCTCACATTGGTACCCATACTCTTTCAATGTCTAAATCAGTTGGTAGTAAAGGACGCGTCGTCGCTTTTGAACCTCAGATAAAGTTATATTCAGAATTGGTCATGAATATGGTTTTAAATAAATGTCAGAACGTGACAATTTATCGATGTGCCCTAGGTGATACTTTTAAATCAATTGAGATGAATCCTTCTGTAGCGGGCAATGAGGGGGGAACATCCATCGGAAGTGGTGGTGATAGCGCTGAAATGATTACTTTAGATAGTCTGCATTTAGATAATGTTTCGTTTATCAAGATGGATGTTGAGAATTTTGAGTATGAAGTTCTTCTTGGTGCAAAGGAAACCATTTTAAGAAATAGACCTTATATCATACTCGAAATCATGGGGAATGTTTATAATCCTATTGCGAATAGAGGTGAGCTTGTTCAACAAACAATTGCGGCGATCGAACAGCTTGGTTATTCTTTAAAATATATAGACGGCAGCTGGAGTGATTGGCTTGCAACACCCTTGGAAAGAGTGAATCAATGAAACAGTCATTTAGAAAAATTATTTTTATTGTTTTGTTTATACTTCCCTCCTTTGTGCTGGCAGATTCGGATCGTCCAAAAGTATGTTTAAATATGATTGTAAAGAACGAAAAGGATGTGATCGTTCGCTGCTTAACTTCGGTCTTACCTATCATTGATTATTGGGTTATTGTCGATACAGGCTCTACAGACGGCACTCAAGAAATTATTAAGAATTTCATGGCAAAAAATGCGGTTCCTGGAGAATTGCACGAAAGTCCTTGGGTGAACTTTAGTCATAATCGCAATGAAGCTTTAAAGTTTGCTGATGAGAAAGCAGATTATGTGCTTTTTATCGATGCAGATGAGTATCTTGAGTATGAAGCTGATTTTAAGCTCCCTCCGTTAGATAAAGATTATTATTATATTATGATCTCGCATTCTGGAAGTAAATATTGTCGAATCCAACTAATCAACAATCATTTAGATTGGGAATGGAAGGGTGTTTTGCATGAAGCTATTAGCTGTCCTGTTTCAAAGAGTCACGCTACGTTAGAAAAAATTCTTAATATCTATACTTCAGAAGGTGCTAGATCAAAGGACCCTCAAAAATATCACAAAGACGCTCAAATTTTAGAGGACGCATTAAAAAAAGAGCCGCATAATAGTCGATACATTTTCTATTTAGCTCAAAGTTATCGTGATGCTGGATGCTATTCTAAAGCTTTAGAAAATTATGAAAAGCGAGCTGCCCTGGGTGGTTGGAATGAAGAGGTATTTTGGAGTTTATATCAAATCGGCGTCATGGAAGAGTTACTTGAAATGCCCTTTGAGAAGGTTTTGGCGAGTTATCAACGAGCTTATCAATATAGAAACTCCAGGATAGAGCCGCTTTATCAAATAGCTCACTATTTAGGTCTCAAGGGGGATTTTAAATTAGGTTATGAGATGGCAAAAATAGCTTTGGCGGTTCCCACAACTACCGATATCCTGTTTGTCCAAGATTGGATGCGAGAATATGGAATATTGCTAGAACTTTCCATTTCTGCTTACTGGATCGGAAAGTATGAAGAAAGCCAGCAGATTAGTCTTGAACTTTTAAAAAATAAAAATTTACCTCCTAATGTGCGTGCGTGTGTAGAAAATAACTTAGGGTTTGCTAATGCAAAGTTGCTTGAGAAAATTTGCAATCAAGTTATTCTTTCTGATCGTGCAGTCGCGAATCAAGCTGCCGAGCAAGCTTCTCCCAGGTAAATTTTTCTAAGACAAACTCACCCATCTTTTTTCGTTCGTCTAGAGGGATTTTTTCGGCGTCAAGCATTGCGTTGAGAAGAAGGGGCAAATATTCCTCTTTTTTTGTGCATTTGTAGCCATGTTTTACAGTTTCATCTAATGCAGAGCCATCGATGATGACGGGTATTGCTCCTGAAAGTTGTGCGCGAAGTGCTGTGATGCAAAATGTTTCTAATCCGATACAAGGGTATGTCCAGAGAGAAGCTTTTTCATAAGCTCTATTGAGCTCTTCATGTCCTACTTGGCCATGTTCTGTTACTCCAAGACAAGCATAGTTCATGACTTGGGCTTTCATTCGAGCTTTTTTCTCAAGTGATAATAATCCCCAATCCTGCCAGCCATAATAGATGTCGAGCGTGGCATCGGGAAATTTTTGTCTAACGAATGGCCAGATATCCAACAGTACCTCTAACCCTCGAGCATAATTAGAGCCATAGATGCAGGCGTGGGGATTTGCTTTCTGCTTATTTTCTTTAAATTGTTTGGGTTCGATCCCATTTCCGAAGATCTTAGTAAATTTTGCAAACCCAGGATTGACTGAAATCCATTGTTTTCGTTGCCATTCGGATAACCACAAAACATCGTCAAAATTGTTTATTTCCTCATTCGACACTGTGTGTGAAATTGTATCATGGGGCCATAAATAAACTTTTCGAGCGCGCAGTTTTAATTTTTGAGCTGCATTTGGCATTCGCCATGAAATAGCAACATCTATAGTGGGGTAGTCATTAAAATCTATATTTACATAACGAGGATTAGCTTCCGGAAGACTGTGCTGTGAATTTTGAGGGGGAGTTGCGAATACGAGTACTTTATAACCCAATTCCGCAAGTTTCTGAGATAGATAAATAATAGCCTCTTCTGACCCACAAATTCCAGTTTTAACGTCGTCAGGATCCCAAGGTTTCATGTCTGAAACTAGATAAGTATAGATCCCGATGGATTTTTCAGCATGAGCTGTCTGAAACAATGCTAAAATTAGGGTAAGAGAGAGGAGGATAATGCGCATTATTGGAGCCTCAGTTACAAATTTAAGGTGTAATTACAGAATTTATCAAAAAAAATAACGTTGTTGAGTCGAGATAGAAAAAATGATTTGGCAAACCCATAAAGCTAGTGATTTCGCTTTCCATAGAACCCTGTCTGAGTAAGTTTACGGGAAAAATAAGAGTAAAAGTTAAACTTGATTTTTTCACAAATTAAAACCTCTTCTAGATAAATGAGAGCATTCATTTTACAACTTTCTGAATTATTAGTAAGATTATTTTTAGAAGTGGTGAGAATACTCAAGCTACAGTTCTTGGTAACAACGTCTTCAGGTGAATATTTCACGAAGCGTTTGGTTGGAAGGTTTAGATTCTTAAGTGTATTATAGACTTTATTTTCCATAGTTTTCAAAGATGTGCAATTGCACTTTGGCATTCTGCACGTTGGTCTCAAATGCTTTTATTCTCATTTTCCGAGTTCTTTTTCAATGGTTAACAGCGCGATCCAAGTGAAGCATTTTTTTCAGCATCTTTAATAGGGGCGTTGTTGACATGTTCTCTTTGTGCTCTTAATGGATAATTCACTCTTTCTTCAACTTGAATAAACACATTTGATGTTATTTACCTGGATTAACTAATCGCATAGAGTGCATTTTAAGGTATGCTTTGCATAGAGGTAGCAACAGAAATTAATTTAAAAAAAAGAGGAGTGATGTTAGTTTCGAAATGACAATAATAAATTTTAACAAGAAAAAAACATCATGAATAACTTTATATCAAATCTAAAACAGGTTTTTTGGTTCTGTTTAATTTTTCTTTCACATGCATCGATGTACGCACATCAACCAAATGTGAAACTTTTTACAAAAGAAAATGAAGCCGAAAGTTTTATTGAACATCAGGTTAATGTGGTCGATGGTGATTATTTTGAATCGCATATCGATTTACACGTCCCCGGTCCTGATCTTCTTCTTTTAAAAAGGCAGTTAAATACTAAAAGTTTTCAGCATTCTGGAGGATGGAGATTATTTTCTGAGTATTTTCTGATTGTAGGGAAAGATAAACAAAATCCAGACGAGCTTATGTATGCACTAGATGGAAAATTTGATCCCAGCGTTAAAGATTTTCGTCTAGCACAAAACAAATGTTTGATTTCTTCGAATGAGGGAGGAAGCAAAATATATGAAAAAATCGATACCATTCCGACGCTATGCTTAGGAGAAGAAATTTTACCTGATTTATCTAAAAAATTTATCAATCCTGATTACTATAGGATAACGAAGCAAATTCTTCCAAGCGGGAATCAGGTGAAATATGCTTATAACAATGAGGGACATTTAGAATCGATAGAGTTATTTTCGAGAACTTCTAAGAGTGTTTTTAGAGTCGATTTTGATTATGAATTTGATTTCAATGGTACAGCTGTTTTTGTTTCTACAAGTGATGGCCGAGTCATAGAATATCAGCTGGAACCATTTCAACTAGAGGACGATTCGATTGTTCATGCCTTAACACAAGTAAGAGGTTCCAATATTAATGCTCAAACCTATCAGTATCAAGTAAAAGATAAAAGCTGCTTACTTGTGAGAAAAAATATTGAAGGAGAAGATTCGATCCTTATTGAATACGATGAAGAAGGAAAAGTGGTTTGCTTAGCTAAAGTTGGGGAGAATGGAGAGGCTGAAGGAGATTATGTTTTTCTCTACGCAGACAAATTTACAGATGTTTTAGATGAGGATAGTTTGAGAAGCCGTTATGAATATGACGATTTGCAACAGCTTACGAAAGTCACCCAATTCGACAAAAAAGAAAATGTTGTTCAAGAAAGAATCTATCAAGTTGAAACTGTGGGTAATGATGAAGATCCGAGGGAAAGAAAACGGATAAAGGTTGTAGATGTCTTTGCTGTTTGTAAACCCCCTACTCCAGGTCCACCAGGCCCAAGAGGATCAACAGGTCCGCCGGGGTCAACAGGAGCTACAGGCGATCCAGGTGCTACTGGAGCAACGGGTCCAGCAGGTACCACGGGAGCAACAGGTCCAACAGGGCTGACGGGAGCTACTGGAGCAACAGGTGCTGCCGGTGTTACGGGGGCTACGGGCCCAACAGGATTAACGGGAGGCACGGGTCCAACGGGTGATCCAGGAGCTACAGGACCTACAGGTCCAATAGGAGCAACAGGCACTACGGGAGCAACAGGTCCAACAGGGCTGACGGGTGCTACTGGAGCAACAGGAGCTACTGGTGTTACGGGAGCTACGGGCCCAACAGGATTAACGGGAGGCACGGGTCCAACGGGTGATCCAGGAGCTACAGGACCTACAGGTCCAATAGGAGTAACAGGCACTACGGGAGCTACAGGTCCAACAGGGCTGACGGGTGCTACTGGAGCAACAGGTGCTGCCGGTGTTACGGGGGCTACGGGTCCAACAGGTGCAACAGGAGCCACTGGGACAGGTATCTTGGATCATTTGAGTAATTTTAGTAGCAATGGAGGTATTGTTGTCATTGCTCTTGGGAGTCCGGTTGCATTTAATGGAACTGCTGTTACAAATGGAACGTCTGTTGTCCAAACAAACGCGACGACGTTTACTTTTAATGTGACAGGCCATTATTTAGTTGAATTTACGGCAAGTTCAACTCTCGCGAGTTTGTTGGCAAGTGCTCAATTACAATTAAATGGTGTTCCAATTGGACCCGTTGCAAGCCTTGTTGTGGCAGGTTCGCAATTGGTTATTTCGACTATCATTCCTGTGACAGCAACAGGATCAACTTTACAAGTGGTGATATCAGGATTAGCACTGACCTTAGCTGCAGGTAATTCCGCGACAATAAATATTGTTAAGTTGAGCTAAGATTCGACGTAGCCCGATTGGTTCGGGCTGCGTTTATTCCACTTATTGATTAGTTCTGCTGTTGGATAATAAAAGTCTTGGGAGAGTTCGAAAGCTTCTAGGGGTGCAGCTAAACCTGTTATCTGTTCTAGCGTTTTTCGATCTTGAGCAAGAAGTGCTGCCTGCACCGTTTCTGGACTTGCTTCACCCTTTTCATTTTTTAAAGGCGCAAAGCAATCCTCTCGTTTATACAAAAGGCCTTTTACACGTGTTGCTTCCGGAAGAAGATCAAAAATAAATGTTTCAAATTTCCAGGCGTTTGGTGTGCTTGAATTGACGCTTTGTCCATCTGGATTCAAGTATTTTGCCGATTTCCAGTTAGCATGAAGCGGTAACGTTTTTCCAGATTCGGCATATTGTTTAATGAAATCCATTGAAAAACAAAATAGGCTAATATTTGCGCAAGGATGCTTAAACTGTCCACTTGGCAGTCGTCCATCCCTTTCACTTGCTGGAATCTCAGTGTATTCAATCACTTCTGTTTTGCCATCTCTCTTAACAATAATACCGACTTTTTCCTCAGCATGTAGGCGAGGGATACATTTAATCGTGATATCTAGATTTTGATCTGCATGAAAGCCAATCAGTTCGGCATCAAAAGGATCTGCTAATGGATTATCAATCAACACGTAATTGACCCACCGAACTCCCTTATTGTGCCATTTTTGCCAGGTCCCACTTTTATAGAAGTGAATTAGAGACATGCCGTTTCCATCAGGTCCTAAAGCAATATGATCGGGTTCTTCCAAGAAGAGAGATCCCTCTTGATTCAGAAAAGGGAGCATACCTTGAGAAAAAAAGGAAAGTTGGTGAGAAGAAAGGCCAAAATTGTTGTGGTTGGTAAAAAAAGTTGTCGTTTGTTGATGATTCAACGGAGAAGTCATAATTGCTATTGGGAGGGTGACCCCTAACTGCTTTCCCGCGGCTAACGTTTTTTCAGCAAATAACTGAAACAAGCTTTTATGTTTGATAGCGGAAATAGGGAACATCCCTTTTGGACCGTCCATTTTAAGACGAGTACCTTGTCCTCCAGCTACAATGATACATCCCACTTTGCCTTCAGAAATGAGATCTTGTCCTCGATTTTTGAGAATCGGATTGCCTGCTTCCTCGTAATCATTAAATGCAGTTAGAGAAGAATGGTTCTCTTGAAAAGGAGACTGAATCACTTTTTTTTGCTTAAGAAAAATGGGGATTTCGATTTCTTCGATTTGTTTTGCGAGTTTTCTTTGGGATGCTTCTGAAAGATTATCCCAATTTTTCAATAAATGAAGTTGATTAATCGAAGCGAGTTTTTCAGATAAAGAAGGTTTTTCCATATTCATATAATAAATAACCAAGCAAATGAGTGCAAAAAATAAAGTTATAGTCCGTATACGCATTATGCTACGCAGCCCCATTGTGATTAAAAAGGAATTTATTATGTAGCAAATTTGATAGTTGGTTGAATTAGCAGAATAGGATGAGTCAAGTTTTTCTGCAAAGATAAAAAAATACAGATGTATTTTCATAATGCATATTTGTAAAGTTTTTTCAGTACTACTATTTAAACTTTTGTCAAAAGTGCTTTATTTTCAGGTTGTTTGTTCTGGTTAATGTTAATTAATTTATAGAAATAGTTTTATGTGTGAGTAAAATTTGAGATTAATATGTAAATGTATTATAGCTCTAAATAAAGTGATTTATTAATTTGGGAGGTCCTATGAAAAAATATCTATTTGGATTTTTTTTACTTATAACAGTAGCATCTCTACAAAGTGATGAATCGAATGATAACGATAATGAGATAAATTTTCAATGTAATGGTGAGGTGCAGGTTGTTCCCCGTCGTTATCCTTGCCGTGTTTATGCACTCAGACGTTACGATTCTGATGGAGAAATTCGCTATACAGATACTTCTTGGGCAGGCAAGCGAGAAGATGATTTTTATGATAGTTTGACTCGTTAAGGATCCTTTTCTAAAACGGATCATTTGACCTTCCTGGCCGAAACTAATGTAACAGAATGTTGCTTTATTTCTTTTTTTTTATTAATCTTATTCGATAAATCATCGATTATGATTAAAAATTAGAGAAGAAAATGAGAGCATTTAAGCAGGCCCAGCCTGTGGAACTGGATATTGTTGATTTTTCAAAAAAAGGAAATGGAAAAGGTGTTTTAAAACGAGAAGATAAAACCGACCTTTCCATCGAAGTACCTTTTTCTATTCCAGGGGACCGCGTTAAGGCTTCAGTGCTCTTCAAAAAGAGAATGAAGAAGCAACAAGGTAAGCTTGAAGAAGTAATCAAGGCAGCGCCAGTTCGTATTTCTGCAAAATGTGCTCACTTTGCAACTTGCGGTGGATGTCGTTGGCAGCAAATGGGATATGCAGAACAATTGCGACTCAAAGAAGAAAAAATTCGCGCTTTATTTAGTGCTATTTTAACTCCTGATGTCCAGTTTTTTCCTATCATTCCTTGCGATGATCCTTGGCAGTACCGCAACAAGATGGAATTCTCTTTTTCGACAGATTTATCTCAAAATAAATATTTGGGATTAATCATGGATTCAAGCCGAGGAAAGGTTTTTAATTTAACCGAATGCCATTTAACCAATTCTTGGTTTGTAGATGCTTTAAAAGTAACTAGAAACTGGTGGGAGTCTTCTAAGCTCGATGCTTATCACCATTATCGCAATACAGGATCTCTTAGGACTTTGACTCTTCGCGAAGGGCAAAGAACGGGAGATCGGATGGTTATTTTAACTGTATCTGGAAATCCAGATTATGCTTTACACAAGAGTGATTTAGATGCTTTTGTGGCTGGCTTGCGCGCGAGCATTGAATTAGATCGCCCTGAATGTCGTTTGAGTATCTTTTTAAGGATTCATCAAATAGCAAAAGGAATGGCTTCTCAATTTTATGAGATGGTCCTGTATGGGCCAGATCAAATCCGAGAAAAGCTCTATATTCAAAGTCAATCCGAAGAGCAGCCGGTTCCTCTAGAATTTAATATAAGTCCTTCCGCATTTTTTCAACCGAATACGCGCCAAGCCGAACGGCTATATTCGCTTGCACTCCAATTATCCTCTATTTCTACACCCATTACTGTATACGATTTATATTGTGGGACTGGAACATTAAGTATATGTTTATCAAAGTTTGCAAAGACTGTTGTCGGAGTTGAGATTTGTCCAGAAGCTGTCTTAGATGCACGATCGAATGCAGCTAAAAATGGATGTTCTAATGTGCATTTTTTATGTGGCGCAGTGCATGAGCAATTAACCAAAATTATAGAAGAAAATCTTTTTCCTCTACCCGATTTAGTTGTCGTCGATCCTCCTCGAGCAGGTTTGGATCCACATGCTTTGCAGCACTTGATTAAATTGAGTCCAAAAAAAATTTTGTATGTGTCATGCAATCCCCTCACGCAAGTCGATAATATTTCGAATTTAATTTCTCAAGGATATCGTCTTGAGGCTATGCAACCAGTGGATCAATTCCCCCATACAATCCATATCGAAAATATTGCTGTATTAACAAAAGATGAAAATTAGAAGTCTGTTCATAAAAAGAAAAAGAAGTGTAAAATAATCCCTGATTCTATGAAAAAGTCAAATTTCACTCCCGAAGCAGAATTTGGAAGTGTTAAAAATCCGCAATGAAATTTCTTTTTTAGTAGATAAAGCATAAGATATATTTCTTTTTATGAAGGGAGCTTAAGTAGAGAATTAGGAAAAACCATTATGTCATCACTCAAATTTACTGTTCATAAATCTGCAGCTAATTGCCAGGCACGTACGGGGCTATTAAAGACTGCTCATGGCGATATTGAAACACCAGTCTTCATGCCTGTTGGAACTCGAGCCGCTGTCAAAACATTGACCAATCAGCAGTTAATCGATATTGGAGCACAAATCATTTTAGGAAATACCTATCATTTGATGCTTCGACCTAATATGGATATTATGGCAAAAGCGGGTGGTTTGCACCGGTTTATGAATTGGCAACGGCCGATTTTAACCGATTCAGGAGGATTTCAGGTCTTTTCATTGGCTAGCTTAAATCAGGTGGCAAATGAAGGAGTTTATTTCCAATCTCACATAGATGGTTCACAGCTTTTTTTGGGACCCACTGAAAGTATGCAAATTCAAAAGGTGTTAGGTGCTGATATTGTGATGACATTTGATCAATGCTCACCATATCCATGTGAAAGAAGCAAAATGGAGCAAGCTTTAGATCGCACACATCTGTGGGCAAAAGTTTGCCGAGATTTTGAGTTGCAATCCTATCAAAATCTTTTTGGAATTGTTCAGGGTGGGGTTTATCCTGATTTACGCCGCCAATCAGCTGAAATACTAAGCAGCTTGAATTGCGAAGGGTATGCAATTGGGGGATTGGCAGTGGGAGAGCCGAGTGACATTATGAATGAAATAATTGAACATACTGTCCCATGCTTGCCCAATGACAAGCCGCGCTATCTGATGGGAGTGGGAACACCTCGTAACATCATTGAAGCTGTGATGAGGGGAATTGATATGTTTGATTGCGTGATGCCTACGCGCAATGCTCGCAATGGGACTGCCTTTACATGGTCGGGGAAGGTGACAATAAAAGCTGGACGCTATGCGGATGATTTCTCTCCTTTAGATCCGGAGCTCGATTGCTACACTTCTCAATTTTCCAAAGCCTATATTCGACATTTACTGAATGTCGATGAGATTACGGGATTAACTTTAGTCTCCATGCAAAATTTAGCCTTTTATCTTGATTTCATGGCTAAATTGCGGCAAGCTATCCAAAATGATACACTGAATGAATACTATCAAAAAATCTGCGCAATTTATCCTAACTAGCGCGCTAACCCGAAGGGAATTCTCATGAAAAAGCTCCTTTATTTTTTGATCATGGCTCAGATGATGGTAATGGAAACTGGCTTATTAGCTGTCGGAGAAGAAGATCTTCCCCCATCTAGAGATCAAAGTTTTTGGCAAACACTCGTGATGATTGGTGTTTTGCTTATGTGCTTTTATGTCATTCTATGGCGTCCTGAGCAAAAACGCAGAAAAGCGATGGAAGAGCAACGCAGTGCCTTGAAAAAAGGTGATCGTGTTGTCGCGATGGGGATTGTTGGGACAATCGATAAAATTCTGGAGCAGACGGTCATTCTTAGAATGGTGGACGGCTCAAAAATTGAAGTTATCAAAGCAGGTATTACAGAAGTTCTTTCTGGAATACCTGGCGAAGACATTAAAGATGTAAAAAGCGATTAAATATGTTTAAGTGTGGATGTAATCAACGTTGCTAGATCAATATCTGTTGAGTGTTCTTTTAACGTTTTTTGAATCGCTTGTTTGGCTATGGCCTGATTATAACCTAAATGTGTCAGTGCATTCAGCGCGTCTGTAATGGTTTGACTCTTTTCAGAGAAAGGAATCGCAGTCACTAATTCGGCGGCTGGATGTACACCAATTTTTAATTTATCTTTCAATTCTACAATTAAACGCTCGGCTGTTTTTTTGCCTACGCCAGGCACCTTGGAAAGGGTGGTGATATCTTGGCCTTGAATGGCGGCGCTTAATAGTGTGGATGGAAGATGGCCAATCAAGGCGATTGCCGTCTTGGGTCCTATTCCGGATACTGCAAGTAAAATTTCAAAAAGCTCTCTTTCTTCAGCTGAAAAAAAACCGTATAGAGTTTGGGATTGTTCCCGAATCACAAATGAAACATACAGCTGCACATTTTGTCCAATTTGCGCCAGCTTTCCAAAGGTGCTTGTTGGGATAAATATCTTATATCCGATCCCACTAGTTTCAATAACCGCACAGGTGGGGGAAGAAGAAATTAGCATCCCTTTTATATAATCGTACATTATAGGTCCTTTTGAAAATTAAAGCTCGGAAAAGGCTTGTTTGTTTTTGTGTGAATACATGTAGCATAAAGTTAGGGCAAGCGCATCCGCAGCATCGGGAGGTGGCAATTGATTCAGCTGAAATTGACTTTGAATCATGGCTTGAACTTGATGCTTGCTTGCGTGGCCATATCCAACAGCCGCCAATTTAACCTGAGTGGGTGAATATTCGTAAACAGGAATCCGACGCTTTTTGGCAGCAATAATGATGGCCCCTCGCGCCATTCCTAATTTAATTCCACTTTGTGGATTGGCTTTACTTGCAAATTGTGTTTCGACGACAAGCGCATCCACTGTGTGTTGTTCCAGCAAATGTGCGATGCTATCATAAATAATAAGATAGCGATCACTGAGCTTGAGAGAGGAGGGGGGTCTAATACAGCCATAGTCGATAGCAGAAAAATTAAAACCATCAAAAGAGGCGATTCCGTACCCCGTAATGTTTGTTCCAGGGTCGATTCCGATAATTTTCAATGTCTTAGTCAAAAAAAGTATCTCGATGTTTAGAAAATGTGTGATCTTTTAAATCAAAAAGTGAAGGTTGTACCGTTTCTTGGGATTCATGGCTAAATGAGAGCGGAATATTTTTTTCTGTCACTGATGGAGGGAGTAGAGGGGATCCAATCAGAGCCTCCATATTTTTCAGAATGGTTTGCATTTGATTGTGCTTCATTTCAATGGCTTTGAGTTCGTCATTCCGTGTTTCTGCTTTTTGCCATTTTTCGTGCATTTGATGGTACTGTTGTTCCCACTTTTTTGCCTGTTCCTCCAAATGACTTTCGACTTCTTTATGGGAATCGACTTTTTGTTGAAGCTCAACAATTTTTTCTTCGTAATGAAGATGGATTTTTTCCATCTCATGCAAATTTAATTTTTGTTCTTCGTAGCGTTCCTGATACAAAGAAATTTCTTTTACTTTTTTAGCTAGATGCAGCTCTGCAGTTTGTAAGCCTGCTTCAAGCTCTTGCATATGCGCTTGTGCGAGAGTTAGAAGTTCTTTATCTCTCTGTTTTTCATTTGCTTGGGTTTCAACTAGTTGTTGAACGTTTTCAAATTGAATATTTTTCTCTTTGAGAAGTTCCTGAGATAGCTCTAACTGAGATTTGACTGCAAGATGAGCTAGGGTAGCTTGGTCAACATGAGATTGTAACTCGACCAATTCTTCTTGCAGTTGGATAAGCTTTGCATCAATTTCTTTGCGCTGCGCTTTCAGTTGCAGGGAACATTGCATTTCTTTTTGATAATTGGCTTCTAATTCGGTTTTCACACGATGGATTTCAGCAACCTCTTCGCGCAGAGTACGAGCAAGGTCTTTATGTTTATCGAGGTCTTGCTGGATTTGGTGTGCTCTTTGGACAGCATGGTTCTTTTCTGTTAAAGCTTCTTGCAAGAGGTTTTCTTTTTCTTTAAGCTCTCTTAAATTTTGCTGAAAAGATTGATTTAGCTCGTTTTCTAACCGATTTTTTTGAACATTTTCACTGTGAAGAGTTTGTATCTGTTGAGCTTGTTTTTCGGCTTCGAGAACGCGATTCTTTAATGTCGAAAATTGATCGCGTAATGCAGATACTTCTTCTAGGGCCTCTGCTTTAGTTTGCTGTTCTTCTGAGAGAAGAATCTTAAACTGTTCTTTCTCATGGGAGAATTCTTGGATATATTCCTGAGATTTTTGGTAATCTTCTTTGAGTTGTTGTGCTTCTAAATTGGCTTCTTCTAATCTTTCTCTAAGAAAATGGATTACTCTGTCTAATTGTTCGGCATGCTTGTGGCTTACTGCTAAGCGTTCTTCAACCCCATTTTTGTCTTTTTGTGCATGTGCTTTTTGAAGCTGTTTAAGTTGACTATTTTCTTCTTCAAGCAAGGCGAAGCTTTCATCGTAATGCTCTAGTTGCTGAAGTGCGAGTTCAAGCTTTTGTTGGATTTCCAATTGCTCATTTTCATATTTTACAACAAGCTGCTGGAGAGAGAGTAAATTCTTTAATTTGGATGCATTACTTTCTTCATCTTGATCTAAGCTAGGACGTGCCTGTTCAAGATCATAAACGCGCTGTTTTTGTAGAGAAAGGTCTTCCAAGAGACTTTGTATTTCTTCTTCTGTATATGTTTTTTTACTCAACTCTAGACTCCATGTAACGTCTGCAACTTTTTGGAAAGATAAGGATTTACGCATAGAAGATCAATCGAAAAGGAACAGAAAGGGGAGTTGTTCGATTTGGCTAATTTTGTTAAGCTTATCTTTTTTTTCATTATTCAGGAAACTTTATGTCTATTATCGATTCCCAATGGCCTTCTGAAACTCCACACAATATCATTATCCGGATGCCAAATTGGTTGGGTGATCTTGTTATGGCAACCCCTATTTTGGCTGATTTGCGACATAAATGGCCAGAAAGTAAGATCACAGTCATGTGTCAAGCTAACGTGGCGCCTCTTCTAAAAAATGACCCCCATATTGATGAAGTTTTTAGCTATCATCGTCCAAGTGGATGGATCCATCGTAGCCAACATCTTGCGATTATAGAAAAGCTACGTCAGGGAGAATATGATTTAGGCCTTTTACTGACAAATTCTTTTTCTTCCGCCTGGTGGTTTTGGCGTGGAAAGGTGCAAAATCGGATTGGATTTGAGGGAAATTTACGTCGTTTTCTATTGCAGAAGGCTGTGCCTTTTCCAATTAATCGAGAATCTCAACATTTAGTCATTACTTATAAAATGCTTTTGCTGCCGTTGGGGATTCCAGTTTCTAATACCGTTCCCAAGCTTTATGTGACAAACCAAGAGAAAAACAATGCCTTAGAAATTTTATCGCGCAATGGTTTGGATTCTTCTCAGCAGATTTTGATTGGGATTAATCCGGGGGCTGCTTATGGTTCTGCTAAATGTTGGCTGCCAGAACGATTTATTGCAGTCACTAAACGCTTGCTAGAAGATCCTAAGGTTACAATTTTATACTTTGGCGATCAAGCGGGAGCTTCGCTTGTCCATCAAATTTGTCAACATTTTCCAGAGCGTGTGCTGAATATGGCAGGAAAGACATCTATTCGAGAGTTGATGGCACTCATGCAGGAATGCGCGGTTATTTTGACAAATGACAGCGGACCGATGCACATGGCTGCAGCATTAGGCATTCCCCTAGTGGCTCTATTTGGATCCACAAGTCCCATTAAAACAGGGCCCATGCCTCAAGGAAAAGTGATTCAGCATCCTGTGGAATGCTCTCCTTGCTATAAACGGGTTTGCCCGATAGATTTTCGATGCATGAAAAAGATTGAAGTGGAAGAGGTCTATCAAGCGGTTCGACAGCAAATCCCTCATAGAGAATAAGTTTTAATGGAATTTAAACAATTTGATAATCCTTCCCTGCATCGATGGTTTTTGGAGCATAAAAGGGATCTTCCTTGGCGAAATACATCAGATCCCTATGCGATTTGGGTTTCTGAAGTCATGCTACAACAGACTCAGGTTGCTGTTGTAATTCCATACTTTGAACGGTGGATGACCCAGTTCCCTACGATTGCAACCTTGGCGGAAGCTCCATTGGATCATGTCATTAAAGCTTGGGAAGGCTTGGGTTACTATTCTCGGGCTCGTCATTTACATGAAGCCGCTCAGTTTGTGCTACTTCACTGGGAGGGTCAACTACCCGATCGTGAAGAGGACTTAAAAAAAATCAAAGGTCTTGGTCCTTACACAATTGGGGCAATTCTCAGTTTTGCTTTTCACCAAAAAAGAGCGGCCGTAGATGGAAATGTGATGCGTGTGCTTACACGCTATTTTAACATGACTGATGATATCAGCAAGCCCAAAACTGTGCAGATGCTTCGCCAAATGGCTTTATCGATTCTCCCTGAGGATGCCCATTGGATCACCAATGAAGCTTTAATCGAACTTGGAGCGACAATCTGTAAAAAGAAGGCGGAATGTCAGGCTTGCCCTTTGAGCTCTTCTTGCTTAGCCTATCGTTCTGGAACAGTATCTGAGCGGCCCGTTAAGTCTGCTAAAGTCAAAGTAGAAAAACTTTTTCGAATGGTTCCGATTATTCAATATGAACAAAAGGTACTTGTGAAAAGAGGTAAAAAAGGGGAGATTATGTCAGATTTATATGAATTCCCTTACTTTGAAAAAAATCTTGAAAGTATTCATATTCAAGAGCTTAAGGAAATAATCTCGCATGAATTCAGGCTTAATGTCACACACATTTTTTCTATGGATGCCGTTACACATGGATTTACGCGCTTTCACGTGACACTATTTCCAGAATTTTTTCAAGCCTCAAGTTTAAGCCTTGTTGAAGGGTATCAGTGGCTAGAAATGACAGAATTAGAAAAATTGGCTTTTTCTTCCGGGCATAGAAAGATTATGAACAAAATAAAATAATTTATTTGTGTTTGCGTCGGAATAAATTAAGGATATGCTTATCTTTTTCATCTCTGCCAGGCTCACTACGATCGATAAGCTTAATGTAATTATCAAATTGCTTGGTAATGGATTTAGGGCTTTTTTTGTGAATTTCAATCTGCCTATTTTTTAATTTATTAACGATTTCAATCGCTCTATCTTTGTCTAATGTTAATAAATTATCATGATTCTGGTTACAATATTTTGCAATTGTACTGGCTATTTTATCAGAAGGTATTTCTCTTCGAAAAAAATTGGCAATTTTTCTAAATCGACCAGGTGGTTTTGTTTCTAATTTTTTTTCTGCAAAATCAAATAGAGTATTTAATTTATCATGAAATATATTCACGGAACTCTCTTTTTTATTATAATCTGAGATATTCATAAAACCCCCTCTTTAATCTAAAATTAATTCTATCACATAAATTAATTTGAGATCAATTTAGTTCTTTTAATCCAGTAGTCTTCTCCGTAATTAATTGTTAATTCTGAATTAGAGAGAATAGGAAACAACGTTATAAAAACTAAGTGAAGGAGATGGCGATCCATGACCCAAAGTGGCTTTAAATTGGGTGTATCGCTGTGATTGACGAATCGAAGCAGGTTTCCTCCTTCGGAAGCATCGATCACCGTATAGTTCCATGAGAAATAACGGGTGGGGTAATGCACGCAATAAGCATTCGGATTGGGTTGGCGGCGCAATAGTCGGCGAACCATGCCTGTGTATTCACCAAGGATTGTATTTTCTTGTAGGGGGGCAGTTGTGTAAACCCCGTGGCCTATTAGAGGATCGATCCATTTAATCATTAAAGAAGGATGTACTTTCAGATCAAGATTGATTTTAAATGGGTTATGGATTAATTGAGCATTTTTTTTAAGTAGGTGACTTAAAAGCAAAGGAACATGTTTTAGGGTATCGCATAAATCTTGGTAGTTTTTAAATCTTAAACTGGAAAAATGAGAGATACGGAAGTGTTTTTCAAATTCGATAGAAGTTAGTTTTATAGAGTGGGTGCCATTTTTTGGGAAAATTTTGATTCTTTCTTGTTGGCCATTAGACAGTAAGCGAGCCCCTTCAGTAAATCCGAGTAATTGGCAAAGTTCTAGGGCAGTGAAACCATGGGGATCACGCGCATGCCGTTCTTCGGGATGGGAGACAAGCTGTTGTTCCAAGGTGTGGATGTCTTGTTGAATAACGGCTTGGCAAACGGGTGGAATGTGTAAGGGCACTTCATAAACTGGGGTTAAAGAAAAAGGGAGGCAACAGCCTCCCTACCATTTTAATCATCGCTCATAGTCGATTTTTATCTAGCGCCGGCTCTTTTAGTAGGAAGCTTTGCTGTTGGTCTTTTGAAAGACATTGGGCGGGCTTTAGCTGTTGTTTTTTTAGCTTTTGATGCTGGTTTTGCATGTGCTTTTGTCGCTTTTGCTTTAGGAGCTTTTGCAGCAGCATGTTTAGGCGCAGCATGTTTAGCAGCCGCTTTTGGCTTTGCAGCTTTAGCAGCGGGTTTCTTTGCGCGGCCTTTTGTGCCTTTTTCAGACTGAATCGATTCTTTACGATACAATTTTGCAATTTTCTCAAGTTTTACTGTTCCAGTACGAACACGTTGAGAAGCAGCTTTGTTGCCACCATCAGCTTTTTCAAGATCTTCAGCGATTTGTACAAGCAGATGCTTCATATTTTTTGTTGTCTCTTTCAACGCCATGCGGATTCTCCTCCTTAAATTTAGAGTTCATGACAATTAACTGAATATTTACTTTTGGATATATTGTGCAACATTTTTTTTACAAAGGTAAAAATTTTGAAGCAAAAAAAACCTGAAAAGGGGTTACTCTTTTATTCTTATTCTTCCAAAAAAAGAATTTAAGAATATGTTTAAAGCCATTTCTTGTCATAGTCAAAAGGCTAAGAAACATCTTGGAAAAGAATAGTTGCTCATCCGACGCTACTTAAAAAATAGACGGTTCACCGAAAGGTGATGATCCAGAAATCTTACGAGGTTATTGCTTGAGGCAAAAACGATCCTTAAGAAGGCTACCTAGAACCCTTTTCTCCTTCAAATTAGCGAATTCGAAGATTAAAATCCAATTTTCTTATACATTTTTATCAATGATTGCTAAGAGAGGAATCTTTATTCAGAATTGGGCATCGTGTATTCTTGGAAGAAATTTTGGAATTCGCGTTATGTTTTTTATTCATGTATTGTGTTCATTTCTTATTGTGAAGCTATTTTTACCGGCTTTTATGGCAGGCGAAAATCATGTCGTTTTGCAAACGGATCAAGAATTACATGCCATCTTGGCTTTGCAATCGAAAGGGGATGAAGACAAAAAACAATTGGCTGATGAATATTTTGACGCGACACTTTTTAAGCAGGCCATTCCTTTTTATCGAGCGGCTTGGGATAGAGAAGGAGATCAATACGCGGAATCTCTCCCAAGTGGAGAAGAGAACGTCCTTCAAAAGCTTGTCTTTTGTTATTACATGGAAGGGAAGTTCTCTGAAATCATCAAGCTTTTGGAAAATCAATCCGTTCAGGACCCCTTTCTTACTTATATGCTTGGCAGTTCTTATCGGCATTCTGATGACTATGAAAATGCGAAGACTTGGCTGCAAAAGTTTTTGGATTTTCAGCCGAAGGGACAAGGGCCATCAGCAGAGGATGCACGATTTGATTTAGGACTTACTTATTTCTTGGAAGGGAATTATGCGGGTGCCGAGTCCCATTTTTTAACTTTACTTACGGCAAAAAATGCCGCTCTAAAAAATGCTTCTCGTTTAAATTTAGCTAGAATAGCTTTAGCTAAACAGGATTATCCGCGTGTAGAAGCTCTGCTCAGCTATTTTGATGCAGATCTTGAAGTGGAGCGTGCTTTGCAATTGGAAGCCTCCTACTTACGTGGAAAGCTTGCTTTCT
Organism: Parachlamydia acanthamoebae; assembly: GCF_000875975.1. NCBI lineage: Bacteria > Pseudomonadati > Chlamydiota > Chlamydiia > Parachlamydiales > Parachlamydiaceae > Parachlamydia > Parachlamydia acanthamoebae. The sequence goes on from NZ_BAWW01000033.1 coordinate 162,037, forward strand.
CTCTTAAAGATTATTTTCAAGCTGCTCGCCATTTTGAAAGCGCTCTTCCAGCTAAAAAAAGGCATTTAATGAATTGGTATCAAGATACGTTATACCATTTAGGGTGGTGCTATTTAAAGATTGGAAACGAATCCGCCCAAAATCTCATTTTTTGCCAGCAATCTTTGGAAAAAGCAGAAATCCTCTTTCAGCAATTGTCCGAGGTTTGCAAAGAAGAGCAGGTTTATCTATCCATTGGGCTTTGCCATTTGATTAAAGCTTCCCTTTTAAAAGACGCTACGGCCTATCAGCGAGCGGAGGAGGTTTTATCTCGAAAAGAGTTATTCTCCCCTCTAGAGGGACAAATTCGGGCCTTGCGGTTGAGAGCGGAAATGGCTCCGACGTTTCGATTGCGAGAAAAATTTTATCGAGAATTAACTAGTGATGCTTATCAGGAAAATCCTTTTTTTGCTAAAGGGTGGTATTTAAGAGCGGAGAATTCTTTAGAGCAGGCTGCTGTGCTTGCAAAGGAAGGACATTCGGCTGAGGCAAATGGCTTGTTTCAACAAGCTGCTTCTGAATTTGCGCAAGCTTTTGAGTTATTAAAGGCTCTCGATAAAAGGCAGGCGGCCGACGCCATTCGCAATCATTTACAAGCTTGCTATTTCCAAAATCAAAAAGAGATCCGGCTGGGCGCTCTTGATACGTTAGACAAATTGATTCACCACCATCGTGATATCTTAGAGGCTTTTGATCATCCTGATGAAGTTTTTTACCTAAAAGCTCTGATTGCTATGCAAATTGCATTGTTAGATGGTGATACTGCATATAAAGATTTGGCTATACGTACTTTACTGTCTCAGTTTAGAGGTTTCCCTCATGGAACCTATGCAGACAAGGCACATTATTTGTTGGCATGGATTTACTACGAAGATCAAGACCTTCAAAGAGCCAAAGATGAATTTCTTTTATTAGCTCAAGCATGCGATCGGTCTTCCTTAGCAGGAAGTGCTCTTTTTTTTGCGGCTGCTTGCTCTGACCAATTAGGAGAAGATAGCCAGATAGGAAAAAAATATCGCCTGCAAGTTTTGGATAAATATCCAAATTCTTCTCATGCTGCAGAAGCCTATTTTACTTTGTATACCTATAGAGAATATTTGCAAGGCGATAAATTAGCGGTCAAACATCTCCAAGGATTCTGTGAAAAATATCCGACTTCACCACTCTTATTAAACGCCTATTTTCTCATTGGATTAGACCATAAAAGAGATCGTAAAACAGATGATGGAAAATGGATTAGAAAAAAAAATCTCAAAAGCGCAATTGATGCTTTTCAGGAAATCGAAACCCATTTTAACGAATTTCAAGAGCAAAAAAAATTTTCTATTGAAGAATTTAAGCACTATCTTTTGCTATACTACAAAGCTAAACTAGAAAAAGCTTTTGCTAACTTGCGCATAGCGGAATCCTCGCAAGGAGCAAAAAAAACCATTTATATTGAATATGCGGCAAATGTTTTTAAAGAGTTGATCCAGGAAATCGAAGAAAAACAACATTTAAGTATTTTGGCTCCAGGTGATCCATTTCCTTTGTTACAAGAAGAAGCTTACCTAGGCTTGGCGCAGGCTTACATAAAAGGGGAGCAAGACTTCTTAGCTAATCAGCAGTTGACGCGCATGTTAGAAAAGTATCGAGCAACCAAAATCACGCGAGGTTACTTTTTATCTCGCGTATGGTATGAAAAAGGGTGTTTAGCTCAAAAACATGCCCAAACTAAAGAAGCCCTTTCTTACTTTAAATTGGCAGAAGATGCCGGGAAAGGAAAAGTACTAAGCTCAGAACAAAAGCTTTCCTTATGGATTGAGCAAAGCATGTGCTATCGACAACTCAATCAACTGGATGATGCGATGCTGTTGCTATCCAAAGTCATTAACTCAGACGTCGCCTCTGGTTTACGCTTGAAAGCTATGTTTTTGCGATCTGAAATGTACGAATTACAGGGACGCCAAGAATTAGCTAAAAAACAGCTCGAAACGATAGTCAAAAAAGGTGGCGATTGGTCTTCAAAAGCAAAAGAGAAATTGGAAAAAGAATATGGATTGGACTAATGAACTTCTAGCCTCCTCCTTTTATGGAGGATCGGGTTGGAATCTTATTTTTATTGTGATTGCATGCTGCTCTTTAGTTGGAGTCACGATTTTTATCGAAAGGCTTATCCATCTCCATCGGTCGGAGATTGATACAAATCAATTTATCATCCATTTACGCAAGATTATTCAAGATGGAAATATTGTAGAAGCGATCCAGTATTGTGAAGATACGGGGGGGACTATTGCAAATATTACTAAGGCGGGATTGGCAAAACATAATCGTGATAAAGATCAAATTGAAAATGCGATGGAAATTTCTGGGCTAATTGAAATTGCACATCTAGAAAAAAATGCAAAAATCCTTTCGATCATTGCACATATTGCACCTCTTATCGGACTTTTGGGAACTGTTTTAGGATTTATTCAGGCTTTTTCCGAAATGAGAATGAGCGGGCTTGTCGATATTTCCGCCACTCGAATTGGTGAAGCTATGGAATATGCTCTCGTGACTACCGCTGCAGGTCTTGTTGTCGCGATTCCCTGTGTTTTAGCTTATAACTATATTGTCAGCCGTGTGGAAGGGTTCGTTCTAGAAATTCAGACGACCTCTGCTGAAATTGTGAGTTTACTCATGGATCAAAAAGAGAATCCTTATTATTAAGTGTTGATTTTCAATGATTTTTAAAACAAATCTTAAGCATTCTCATAATTTAATTGATCTGACGCCATTGGTGGATGTTGTCTTTTTGATGCTGATTTTTTTTATCATTACTTCAGACATCCTTCCATTGAAATCCTTAAATATCCAAAATCCTGTTTTAGAAAAAGATTCCATCCCTTTAACAACGCAACTCCTGGTTGTTTTGGATGCTCAAAACGTGCTTTATGTGGGATCGAAAAAAATGATCATTGATTTGTCATCTTTAAAAACGACGCTTCAGGAAGAACTAAGGCTCATGCAGGCTCAGCATCCTCAACATATTCCCACAATTGTTTTAAGTGTAGATAGGCGAGTTGATTATGGATCTTTTCTTAAAATGTTTTCCATTGCTCAGGAATGTTGTCCACAAATTCGCTTGGTCTATAAACCCAATGATTCCGATCCAACAGAATACTTGTAAGCTTCATGTTAAAATTAGAAAAAATTGGTGCAGACAAACATATTCATGTCTCGTTGCGTGAGAAGGATGCTTTTTGGAGTCCCGCTTTTAGGAAGGCGTTTTGCATTGCTTTTCTTTTTCATATGCTGGCTTTTGGTTTATTTCGTGTACAACCCTTTAAAATTAAAGGGAGTCAACTAAATTTCCCTCCTGCCGTTGTAAATGTAGATTTTGAAGTCGATAAAGATGAAAATTTGGCGATTGCGTCTATTGAATATGAAAAAAAAATGGATTGGTTACAGCCGATTGCTTCGACTCCTCTTTTTCCGGAGCTCTCCTACTCGCAGACAATTCAGAGCAATCCTTCAATGGATGAACAAGTTCCTTTGCAAAATGCGAAGACTCCAACGACCATACATCCTGTTTTTTGGGAAGAGTGGGGAGAGGTTTCGCCTTCATACAAAATGGACATACAACTTGTAAGTAAGACAGGGATGATTGAGTCAAATGCGAAAGATGTTATGGAAAAGTATGCACAACAATTGTGTCGCTTCTCCTCTTGTTATTTGAGTTACCAGATCTATATAGATCCCTTAACAGGTCACTTGGTATATTGGAATCTGTTGGATTCTCATCCACTTAATCAAAAAAATATTCTTGTTTTTGTTGAAAAGCTTTTGACTCAATTTCAATGTTTTATGGATAAGAATGAAAAGGGAATTTTGCAGGAAGCGATCCTAGAATTTTCGTTAATTTCCTGTTGTTCGGATGAAAGCATAACGGAGGATCTTTGTGATTGAACTGTCCCCCACAATGGCAATTATCATCTATCTTGCACTGACCCTGTCGACTTTGCTTGGCATATGGATTTTTTATCATTATAAATCGCGCGCAAAAAAGGTGGTGTTATCCGAAAAAAAATTATTTGTTTGTGAATACTGTCATTTCGCCTATCTCGACCGAATAGAAAAAAGAATAACACAGTGTCCTCAATGTCAATCGCTAAACGAACATCGGTAACTGGTTAGCTAGCGCGAAAATTTGAAAATTCGAAATGTAATTTTTAAATTTATTTGGAGCTATTATGCAACCGATATCGAAAGTTTGTCATGAATGCGAATTGCACTTCTCAGGGATTGTTGAATTTCATAAAAATAACGAGGGGCCCTTAAAATTAGATCAACCCCTGATTCTGAGGTCTCTTAAAGAAGCTCTCAGAGAAAAAAAAGGTCCTGCAGCAAAAAGTTTTGCGGCATCAGACTTTGCATCACCTAGAAAAATCAAAAACAGAAAAGTTCTTGAGGAATCCTTTAAGAGCCTCATTCACAATGCGGCTAAGAGAAATACAAAAAGTTTTATTTCGACAGATTTTGAAAAAGAACATCCAGATAAAAAAATTAAAGCGACAGAAAGAGAAAAAGAAGAGCCTTTTAAAAGTTCTAATGAAGCCTCTTTTAATCAAAAAAATCCAGATTATAAAAGGACTAACGCCGAGCATGCTCATCTTATCGAATATATCAGTGAAATGATCAAAAAAATTCACCTTCTCTCGTTGAGTTCTCTGATGTGTGGGGAAGCAAAATATGCCAAAGCAGCCCATCAGCTAAAGGAAAATCTGTCTCTGCTTCCGCTGGTCCGCAAGTTTGATTTAATCATTCTGGAAATTGATTATATTTGGAAATTATTTAAGGAAGGGCTTTTTATTCAGGATTGGAAAACAAACCAAGATTTTATTTATCAAGAATTGGTGAGCAATCCTTTTTTTATAAGGCTTTACGAAACAAAAGGTGTTTCCGAATTTTTTTATCCCTTGGTATCCATTCGATCTTTTTTTGCATCTTCTAGCGTGGATCGAGCGTTCGATCGCTACGAATTAGTCCAAAAAATGAAAAAGTTTTATGAGCAACTTCCTATCCCTGAAAGGATGGATCCTCATCTAGAGAGCGAGGGCTCACTGGGTCAGCAGCAGACAACTTTGGCAAAAAAGAGCAAAGAAGGCTATTCCACAACAAAAACTCCACAAACACAATCGAGCAAATCAAAGAGAAAAAGATCTTTATCAACTCCTCGAAAGAAAAGCGAGGCTTTAGATATAGAGAATATAAAAAAGGAAGCTTTGTCTTCGCCAGAGCCGAGTCCAACGGGAAGTCTATTTTCTTCTTCCGAATCTTTTAGTTTCAGTATTGCTTCACATAGAAGCTCGAGTTTTTGTGATAGCTCAAGCTCACATACAGATGAAGGAACCTCAAGCGATTCTGAATTTTCTTGTTCAGAAAGATTTTCTTTTGATGAAAGTTCTTGCACCGAAGATGAAGCTTCAGAGGGGCTCGTAGATGAATTTTTACGAAGAACCACCAGAAAAAAAACGGCTTTTTCGAAGAGTCGGATTATTAGCCAAACAAGGCTTTCTCGCAGAGAGCATAAAAATCTGGAATTCACTGCAAAAGCTGGTTTTTATTTAGAATGCCTCGAAAATAAAGAACTTTGTTCAAGAGTCGTGGAAATTATCCAAACCGCTTTCAAGTTTCCTCTTTCAGCAGTTTATTTAAAAGAAGGCCTTGGAAAAATGGAGGAAAAGGGTCCTGGAAAAATAAAAATCATCAAAGCGATTCCTCACCATCTTTTGGATAAAGATAAAAGAAAGCAGAGACGGCAAATTCTAAGAATGCTGGAAAGAATCCAAAGAAGAGAAGGGATTTTTTCCTCACAAGAAAAATAGGAAAGAATCGATCGATTGTCTATACTTTTAAGCAAACAAAAGATGAAAATTAAAAATAATCTCCTTTCTTTAAAGTAAGGCTATGCAAAAACTTAAAATGTGGAATGAAAAAGCTTCTTTTACTGAAGCTGAAAAAGAATGGGATCAGGGCGCCTTAAAAGCGGCGCAAGAAAGTCCGGTTCAGGGTTTAAAAAAGTTGCCTTCTATGCCAGGAATTACTCCAGATACTGCAAAAGGTTTAAAATGGAAAAGTCTCTGTTGGATGATTAAGCATGACAGCGACAGAAAAATTTTACGCGGTTTTTTGCGCCATCCTCTAAGGCATGCATGGAATTACTTGAAATCGCTTTTACAAGATAAACCTTATAAACGGGAAAACGATTTTTTTCTCTATGGAATTCCATCTTTGGATGATTTCAATCAGCTGTTGAAAAAAAAGGATACATTATTAGTTGTCGGATTTTCTTACTGCCATAAACCTTTCGAATGTCCTTCGGGTCGTTTTACAGCCGATTGCCAACATGATGCTTCTAATCCCGTCTGTAGGCAATGTTTTATTGGGAAAGTGATGAATGCTCTCCCTGATCAACATACGATGGGCTTTGCAATCCCTACCATACATTACATTGGGGGAAAGATCTTTGAATTAATGGCACAGTATCCAGAGAAACAGCTCATCTTTATGATTACAGCATGTGAGATGACTCTTCAAATGTTTGGAGACTGGGGAAACATGGTGGGGATCCAAGGCATTGGAGTGCGATTGGATGGAAGAATTTGCAATACCATGAAAGCCTTTAAATTATCGGAAGAAGGTATCAAACCAGGTTTGACCGTCGTTTTAGATGACACCAAAGCCCGGATGATGCAATGGGTAGCTGAAAGAAGAAATGCCGAACTTGACCCATAAGGTCAAGCCGGCTAAGTAAAGGCTATTTAGACTTTTTCGGAGATAATTTTTTTATTGCATCTTGGATTGCCGCGTTATCAAGATAAGTCTCTTGAGTCCAAGCCGTGAATATTTCCAATCTTCTAGGTGTCAATGATTTTTTAAATTTATCTTTTTTCAATATTTTGATTACAAGGTCTCCAGAATCTTTCAAATGTTGAAGATAATACGCTCTTCTTTTTTCATCTTTAAAATCTAAACAAGCTAAGATAAATGTTTTGCAAAATTCTGTATTTTCATCATTTGTAAATGATTTTATGAACATTTCTTGAAAAGCCTTTTTTGTATAATAATGCTTCAGTATTCTTCGCATATACACAACTTGCTCATCAAGTTTTAACGACAAAGCACCTTGGCTTACATTGTAAAAGGCCATCATCGTGGAATTTTTTGCAAGCAGTGCTTTTAAGAAACTTTTTAGATTGTCGCTTGATGAAAGAGTTTCAAAAATAAATTGGATGGATGCAAGTGGGAGTTCCTTTCCAAATCCTAAGGCGTCATAATGTCCCAAGTCTTCTGTTTTAAATGCTTTTATTTTTTCTTTAAAATTATTTTTGCTTGATTTAGTTAATTTTTGAGACAAAAAGGCAAAATCTTTGCTTAGTGCTACGGATTTTTGCATAAATTCAACTTTTTCCAGATTAGCTGAAATGGGAGATGGCGCGGCATTTTGAATGAGAGTTCCCTCAATAGGAGGAAGAGGGGGTACGGGTGGTGCTTCAAGCGGCATTTGAGATTTGCGTTTTGGTGGTCTAAGAATCGTTGCTTTTCCATTTACAGGTTCATTTTCTTCAAGCTTAGAAACTGAAGTTCCCGAAGCGTCTGACTCATCCTCTACGTGAATTGTATTATTTTCAGCTTGTGCAGAGCTCATGCTTGTAGAAGTCGGATTGGGAATTTGCTGAGGTTCGACTTTAACATCTGGTATAACGTTCACTGTTGGTTGGGTGACTTTGGTTTCAGATGCTTCAACATCTTCTGCTGCATCTATATTGATAGGAGAGGGTACTTGTATTGGCTGCGGCTCTTTTCCATCGGTTGGAATGCGCATGACTTTTGTCGGACTTCCTACTGGATTACTCGTAGGATAAACGACTTTGGTCTCAGGAGATTCTGTTTTTACAGTAGACTGAGTATTTGTTGCAACTTTAGTTTCAGAAGCCATTTTTTTTGCGAGGCTTCCATTTACAGGGGCGCTAGTGGATTGAATGGCTTCAGTCTCAAGAGCCTTGTCCGGTGTAGAGGGGGATGTTTGAGTAGGCTGAGGTTTTATTCTAGCAACTGGGGATTGCGCTGTTTTTACTGGTTGAGTACTTTTTGTTGGTGAACCAGAAAAAGAAGAGATTAATTCCTTTACGGATGGTTTTTTGTTTGTTGCTGATAGGGTTTGTTGTGCCTTTGGCTGAACGACCTCGGTCGGTACAGAAGGAACGAATTCTGTGCGAGTGTCCTTTGGAGAGGTTGGAGGCTCAGCTTCTAAAGAGGGCGTATGCATTACTTCAGATTCAGCTTCTCTGGTTTCTTCCCCTCTATTTTGGACGGCAGGAGTAGCTTCTTTTGTGAGAGATGCTGCATTTGATGGCTCGACGACAGCCTCTGGTTGCGCATGTTGAGCTTCTATCTCTTGAGGATTTGTTGCCTCAACGGATGCGGAGGAGGCAACTGATGGTGTGCTTGAGGGTTCTGTAGAGAATACTGGCTGCTGAATTGAAGCTTGTTCTTCTGCAGTAGGACTTGGAGCTTGTTTAACAGATTCTTTGGTCTCAGTTGATTGAGCTTCGACTTCTTCATCTTCCTTTTGGTCTGTTTCTTCCGGTCTTTCAGTTTCAGTAGCTGAATGCACATCGGGTACAGAAGGGGATTCAGGGTCTTGAGTTGTTGGCTCTGTTGTTGTTTTAGTATCAGATTTTGGTGGAATCTCTGTTTGATTTTGTGCAGATTCGCTTGCTGGCTGATCTTCTGCTTGCTTTTTTGTTTCCGTATTTGGGGTTTCGGAAGGCTTTTTTGGTTGCCCAGGAGATGGATTGCCGAGAGTTTTCCCTATATCCTTGATTTTTGTAAGGATGCCGTAGGACGTTGTTAAACCATAACCAGAGAAAAAATTCTGAATGGCTGAGAAAAAACGTCTAAACCAAGATCCTTTTTTTAGCTGAAATTGATTGGCAACATTTGCAAGCCTCTGGCGCTCTTCCTGGGAGTTTTCGGTATTACGAATATGCTTGTGTAAGTGATAGAGTTGACGAACTGTGGATACTTTTTTATCTGATTTTAATGTTGTGTCTTTAGCAATAACTTGAAAGGTTTTACCGCGATAAACGAGTATTTTATCGGAAGTCTGAACATTTTCATTAGAGGGAGCGAGCTGCAAAAAATGTGAAATACCAATGAGGGGTTTGCTGGGCATATTAAATCCTATGTTATTTAGAATTGTTATGATTTTTACTTAAAGCTAAGCATTTTAACGAAATGACTTATTTAAATTCATAGATTTGTTGAGGAGTGTTGATGAGGAAGTGAAGGATTTCTCTCCTTTGTCTACGTTTCAGGAGGCAAAGGAGAGAAAAAGAAAAAGATTAGGCTTCTTTTTTCTTTTCTGTGAAGTAATTATGCCATTTACGAAATGGTTTGTGAGGATTTTGATCGTGATAAGGGCGAACTCTTGGAGCGTCTTTGCATGCCTCCTTACAGCAACCTGCTAATTCCAATAGGCAATCAGAACAGCAAATAAACAAATGGTTGCAATCCATATTTGCGCAGTTGTAATAAGATTCTGCTGAAACACCGCAATGGTGGCATTTTGCGATCACTTCGGACTCTTCCTCACTGATGGGAACTGTCATCCTGTCGTCAAATACAAAGAGCTTTCCTTTCCAATGTGAAGAACCTTCCTGAAGACCATAATTAATGACTCCCCCATGAAGTTGGTAGACTTTTTCAAATCCTTTTTCTTTTAAAATGGAGGAGTAAAGCTCACATCGTATCCCACCTGTACAATACATCATGACCGGCGTTTTTTTTGGATCGACTTGTTCTTTTAGGTTGTCAGAATATCCATCAAAATCGCGAAAAGTTTCGCAAGGAGGGAGTTCTGCATTTTCAAAATGACCAACTTTCCACTCATAATCGTTGCGCACATCAATCAAAATTTTGTGTTCTTGGTCTTCTAGCATTTCACGCCATTTTTTGGGGGAAACGTGTTCTCCTCGCAAGTTTAGATTAACGGCTTTGTCGTATGCGACTAGGTTTTTTCTATATTTAACACTTTTTCGAGGAAAAACATGCTCATGATGTGTATGCAGTTTAAATTCAACTGTTGCAAAATCGGGTTTGGCATGCAACCAGTTCATGTAGGCTTCAGCATCTTGGTCGGAGGCGCTCATCTGCCCGTTGATACCTTGTTCGGAGATGTAAATACGAGATGAAACGTCTCTGTCTTTAAAAAATTTTTGGTGAGATATCACTTCTTCTCGTGGATTTTCTAATGGAGTGAAATGATAGTAAGCTAAAACATAATACGGCATGGCAAATCGTTGGGTTTAATTAAAAATGAAGATGAGTATAGATTAAAGTTGTCTTTTTTTCTAGTCATTCAAAGCGTGCCATTTTTTTTCAAACCAAAGAGACCAGGGTGTTTCCAAATGATGGCCGTCCTTACAATATTCATAAAACAAACGAATAAACTCGGCTCTTTGCTCGGCATGTTCATGCTTCCAAAAATGATCGGACGGTAAAGAAAGAATATTGATTCCCCCCAATGCTTCATGTCTTTTGACGATATTTTCAAGAGAAACTTTTGTGGCATTTTTGACGATATCATACATCACTAGGAAGGTCGTGGTTCTTCCCTGTCCAGCTGAACAATGGAAATGTAACCATGTATCGGGCGAAAGTGTTTTAACAAATTCAAGAAACTGGTCGATGATTTCATCTGTAGGGCGGCAATGATCCGTTACAGGAAGTCGCAAGTAATCGACATTAAGCGAGTGGGCAAGCTCTTCTTCTGTAAAAATGTCACGTGGAAAAAGAAGCACAGGGTATGTTTTTTGTTTATAGGCGACTAAAAAAGGTTGTTTTCCACTTTTAGAAAGTTTTTGTAGTTGATCATCCTCGATTTGATCAAGCGTTTTACCGCGGTTGCTCCAGCCTCTTGTTCCATACCAACTGACTGCATCACCATTAATAAAACCGTGCGATTCTTCGCGCAGATCAACAATTGTCACTTTATTCGTGGGGAGAATAGATAAGATCTTTTGTAGGGAATTTGCACAAAACTGAGCGCTTGCCGAGGCATTTAAATCTGACAGATGATCAGAGTTTATGGAAGGGGCCAATTCTTGATGGCAAATACGAAAATGACGTGGCATTTCATCTTGATTAGACATATTGACTAATAAAAATGAGGCCGTGGATTTTCCAATCAGCGGGTAAATGAAAAAGAAAAAAATAAAAATCACTGCAGTGATATAAAAAACTTTAAGCATGCAAAATCCAAGGCCCAAAAACAGTTTAAAAATATGGATCCAATTTTCTAACTTTTTAAACACAAAATGTTAGGTTAGAAACATGCGCTGGTCCACGTTTAAATTAGAGAAAATATATAACACGCAAACTTAAAGATTTAATAAAGATACCTTCATTCATTTTAGCAAAATTGGCTAGGAGGAAATCGGTGGAAGAAAACGAAAGAATATGCGATAATAAGAGTAGAGATAAAAAGACGCTCCGACTTGTTCGGATTTTCTCATTCACTAAAATAAGGGGAGAATATGGCAGAACAATTAAAATATTTAGATGATAAAAATTTTCAAGAAACCATTTCTAAGGGTGTAACCTTAGTTGATTTTTACGCAGATTGGTGTGGTCCTTGCCGTATGATTGCTCCTGTGATTGAACAGCTAGCCACAGAAATGGACGGAAAAGCGACGATCGCAAAGCTTGACATTGAAAATGCTCAGGAAACCACAGCGGATCTTGGAGTCACTTCTATTCCAACCATCATTCTTTTTAAAGATGGTGCAGAAGTTCGCCGAGTTGTTGGCTTAAAAGATATTGATGCGTTGCGACAGTTGATCACAGCCGCTCTCTAACGATTTTAACCTCTTTTGAAATTGAACTCGATTTTCAAAAGAGGTTATTCTTTTTTAAATCCTTGTTGTCTCCATGCTTCATAGACGCCTATTCCTACTGATGTTGCTAAATTCAAGCAACGCACACCAGAGACCATAGGAATTTTCACACAACGATTCGGCCATTTGTTTGTAATCGATTCGGGCAGTCCATGTGTTTCAGCGCCAAAGATAAGTAGATCTTTGGGTTGATAGCTTACATCTGTGTAGTTTTGTGTGGCATGGCTTGAAAAGAAATAGAAATTTTCAGAGGTTCTGTCTAACAACTCTTCAAGATTGTCTAGAACCTGAACATTGACACCTTCCCAATAATCGAGCCCCGCCCGTTTTAGCCAGCGATCAGTTATGGAAAAGCCGAGGGGACCAATTAAGATGAGATTTTGTCCCGTTACAGCACAAGTACGTACAACATTCCCTGTATTTTGAGGAATTTGAGGTTGGAAAAGAACAACAGCCACGCAATTAAACCTTAAAAAAGAAAGGCAGCTATTGTGAAATAGCTGCCTAGCAATATGAATGAAACTTAGCGAGAATTTTTGTCTGAATTTTCATCAGAAAAATCAGGTAAAGGCTTGGATTTGTCTTCCGCACTGTTATCTGATTTAATCACTTCAACGTCAAAAATGAGGAGTGAGTTTGGAGAAAGATGTCCTGAAGTGCCGTAGCCTAAATCAGGGTGCACGAACAGTTTACGTTTTTCCCCTTCTTTCATCCCTAAAATACCTTTGCTAAAGCCTGGTATTGTTTGGTCTAGAGGTACTGTAATAGGGCCTCCAGTGTCATCTGAGCTTCCGAAAACGGATCCATCAATATACTTTCCTGTATATTTAACAAGAGGAGAAGCATGTTCTGTGACTGTTGGCTCATGGCCTGCTTCGACGATCACATACTGAAGCTTGCCTGGCTCAATTTCCACGAGATTTGCTGTTTTGAGGTTATCCTTTAAAAACTGATTAGCAGCCTTTAAATTTTCACTCGCTAGCTCTGTGTAAGCCTTTGCTTGCAACTGAGTCATCATTGTTTCGTATTCTTGATCTGTCAATGGTGACGGTTTATTGGCTGCCCCATCTCGCATTCCTTTAATGATGCTTTCGAGATCGAACTTAATGCCTGGAGCATTCAAATTACGACCAATAAAGTTACCGAATGCTTCAGAAAGTTTCATGATGTCGATCTCTTGAGGAGCTGCTTGCGCAGGTTTAGACTCCTGTTGAGTTGCTGTTTGATCAGCAGAAAGAGCACCAGCTTGAAGAAATAGGCTTGATAGAGCAACAAGAGCCCATATGCGACTTTTCTTAATCATAAATAAATTTCTCCTCCTAATTGGAAATAAAATCAATCTTGTACTTTAGGCGATCCGCGAAATTCTGTCAAAAAAATCAGTGTTTCTTTTCTTCTTCGACGGAAATTCCGAGTTCATGCAGCTGCTTTTTTACCACCAAAGAGGGGCATTCGAGCATAAGGTCACTGGCTTTTTGTGTTTTAGGGAAAGCAATGACATCTCGAATGTTATCTGTACCTGTTAGGAGCATGACCAAACGATCCAATCCTAATGCCAGACCTAAGTGAGGAGGTGTTCCGAAGCTTAATGCTTCAAGGAAAAATCCAAATTTTGTTTTGAGTTCTTCGGGTGTTAATTTGAGCTTTTCGAAAATCTTTTGCTGCAATTCACTGCTGTGAATCCGCTGAGAGCCGCCTCCAACTTCATACCCGTTTAATACGAGATCATATCCGGAAGAGCGCATTTTTAAAGGATCTGAATCTAGCAAATGCAAATCTTCTGGAAGAGGGGATGTAAAGGGATGATGTTCGCTTTCTAAGCGCTGTTCATCTGGATTCCAATTAAATAAAGGGAAATCTCTTACCCACAAGAATCGATAGGTATTTGAAGGAATCAGATTGCGATCTTTTGCAATGCGCCGACGTAGATGGTCGAGAGCTTGGTTAGTGCTTGATTTTTGATCAGCCACCATGAAAATTAAATCACCGTTTTCAACCTGCAACCGTTCGATCAGTTGTTGTTGCTGTTCAGGTGTAAAGAATTTGACAATATTAGAGGTTAATGTGCCTTCTTGCATTTTCATCCAAGCTAATCCATTGATTCCAAAACGTCCGACAAATTCTGTATAGGTTTCAATTCCTTTGCGCGTTATGTCAGAGCCGCCTTTAACGCAAATCCCCTTAACAGTTCCGCCTTCGCGAAGCTGATCAAGAAATACAGAAAAGCTAGATCCTGCCACAATGTCGTCAAGCGTAGAAAGTGTCATTTCAAAGCGCATGTCCGGTCTGTCGCAGCCATATTTTTCCATGCAAATGGCATGAGAAAGTGTTTCAAATGAGGAGGGGATCTCAATGGAGCAGCATTCTTTAAATAGCGTTTGTATGAGGCCTTCAATGATTGGAATGAGAATATCTGGTGTTGCAAAGCTCATTTCGAGATCGATTTGTGTAAACTCGGGCTGTCTATCTGCACGAAGGTCTTCATCTCGGAAGCAAGGGGCGATTTGAAAGTATCGATCCATTCCCGCAACCATTAAGAGTTGCTTAAAAATTTGAGGCGATTGAGGAAGCGCATAGAAACTTCCCGGGTGAACGCGAGAAGGAACCAGATAGTCACGAGCCCCTTCTGGAGTGGATTTTCCAAGAATAGGAGTGGAAATTTCGAGAAAACCTCTTTGGCTGAGATAATTGCGCGTAGTGAGCATTGCTTTATGTCTAACAATGAGTTTTTCGGCCACATCGCCTCGGCGAATATCCAGATAGCGGTACTTTAAACGGAGTTCTTCATGCACTTCAATCGATTCATCACAAATAGAGAAAGGAGGAGTTTTAGCGGTAGACAAAACTTCAATATGGTCTACAACAACTTCGATGTCTCCAGTTGCTAATTTGGGGTTTTTCATATCAAGCGTACGTTCGATGACGTGACCTTGAATAGAAATGACCCATTCCGAACGCAGTTTTTCACTCACAGCATGAGCTGCAGCATTCGTTTCTGGGTCAAATACAAGTTGAGTTAAACCATAGCGGTCGCGTAAATCGATGAAGATAAGACCTCCATGGTCACGACGACGATGAACCCATCCCGAAAGGATTACGGAGGTGCCTGTATCTTCTTGACGCAATGACCCACAATCGTGGGTTCTAACAAAATTAAACATATATCTCCTGAAAATCGACAATCAGTTTAGTTATTCAATGATATCTTGGATTTCTTCCATGGCACTTTGAAGCTGCTGAGTCAGATTTTTCGTTTGTTCGATAGATTGGGAAATTTTTTTAAAAAAGAACTCGGCTTCTCCAGGCTCTTCAAAAGGTCTATGCATTTCATTCCAAACTTTCAAAATGTCATGGGAGCTTGTTTCGATTTCCAGAATTCGATTTAGATGAAAGAGAGGTGCTGTATAAGTTTCCCCAGTCGCCATTTCTTTCAGTTGGACTTCTCTTTTTT
This sequence comes from Parachlamydia acanthamoebae, assembly GCF_000875975.1. Classification (NCBI taxonomy): domain Bacteria; kingdom Pseudomonadati; phylum Chlamydiota; class Chlamydiia; order Parachlamydiales; family Parachlamydiaceae; genus Parachlamydia; species Parachlamydia acanthamoebae. The sequence continues at coordinate 177,451 of NZ_BAWW01000033.1, forward strand.
GGAGTTCTTGGTCACCCACAACGGCGACAAAACGAGCTCCCACCTGATTGGCAAGCTGCATCGCTTTTCCAATTTTTTTTCTTGAGAAATCCATTTGAACCGATATGCCTTTTTGACGAAGATCGTGTGCCAGCGTAAAACATGTTTTTTCGGCTTCTTTACCCAGAGGAATAAAGAATAATGCGGGTTGATAGGGATTAGGAAGAGCAATTTCTTGCTTTAGCATTGTTTGGATAATTCTTTCAATGCCAGTTCCAAAGCCAAGTGCAGGAAGATCTGGCCCGCCGATCGTTTTAATTAATCCATCGTAACGACCGCCGCCACCGACGCTGTTTTGAGCCCCTAGTTGGCCGGAAACAATTTCAAAAACAGTTTTGTTGTAATAATCTAAACCCCGGACAAGGTTGGAGTTGACTACAAAAGGAATGTTTAATTGTGTCAGAAGTTGTTTGACGGTTTCAAAGTGGGTGCGTGATGCATCATCCAAAAAGTCGAGGATCGAAGGCGCTGAAGCGACGATTTTTTGATCGCCAGGATTTTTAGAGTCTAAGATACGCAAAGGATTTGTTTCAAAACGTGTTTTACTATCTTCTGAAAGGCCATCAAAATGCTCTTTTAAATAGTTTTTCAAAGCTTCTTTATAAGCAATGCGGGCTTCTGGTGTTCCAATGGAGTTAATATAAACTTGCAGGTTAGACAGACCTAGACGTCTGTACAGTGTGTAGAGAAGATCAATGACTTCTGCATCTTGTTCAGGCGCATCGCAACCAATGACTTCGACACCAAACTGATGGTGTTGACGATAACGTCCAGCTTGGGAGCGCTCGTAGCGGAACATTGGGCCGATGTAAAAAAGCTTGTGTGTGCGGGATTCTGTATGGAGATTATGTTCGACAAAAGATCTAACAACAGGGGCAGTGCCTTCAGGGCGTAGGGACATGGACCTACCACCGCGATCTTCAAAGGTGTACATTTCCTTTGAAACTACATCAGTTGCTTCTCCAACACCTCTTTTGAACAATTCTGTGCGTTCAAAAATAGGTGTGCGAATTTCTTCAAAACCATATTCAGCAGCAAGTTTGCGGATAACGGATTCTACATATGTCCATAAATGAGATAGCTGCCAAGTCTCTTCTGTGCCACGGGGAAGTATATCGAAAACGCCTGGAGGTTTAGAAATATCCATAAAATCATCCTTTTTTTACTAAGTCACACAAGTATATGTTGTTGAAAGAAAAGAGTCAAAAAAAAGGCGAAGTGGAGGGGATTGAAAAATATTCAGTTTTAATATTTGAGATTTATATTTTATAAATGGCTGAATTGAAATTAGTTGAAACTTAAAGTTTGGAAGGTAGAAGGCAACTGGATCGTTGCCTTCGAATAGCATCCTAGCTTTCGAAGGAAATACTACCTCGTGGTTCTTCTCTTAATCTCACATTTCCGTGTTCATCAATATTCAAAATGAGCGAGGCCGTTTCTATCGTTCGGCTAGTATAAGCGCTTAAAGCTATGCAAAAGCCAACGTTTTTAAACATCTTAGCTATTCTTTCAGCGTTATTAATGCCTTCTTCAGATAGGGCTGTTGCATCTGAACTGCTCCAACGTCCCGTAAGTGTGTGTTTTGATATCTTGGGCTCTATATAATTATCGGGTATTGTCCCAGGCTGGCAACACAAAAAGTACAAAAATTTTCAAATGACATAATTGTAAAACCAAATTAGTTTAGCTATTAAGCCGCTGTTTTTTTACAAAATATTTTTATTTTCCATTTTTTTAAATAAAATGAATGTATTTGTCAAGAATCTGGCAGAATCTGGCAGAATCTGGCAGAATCTGGCATGATCTGGAAATCCAGCGATTTGAAAATCCAAAAAACCATACATTCAGATATCTGAAAAGACATATGTTTATCTGGCAAAATCTGGCAGAATCTGGCAGAATTTGGAGGTAAAAGAGACTATTGATATTCTGCTAAGGAAGTACGATGGATATTTTAAAGCTTTTAAACATGCCAGAAGGAAGGACTTTAGAATTTAAAAGGGATCTTTCTTCTCTACAACCTATTCTTAAAACTCTCGTTGCATTTGCTAACACCGCAGGTGGCATTTTAATTGTAGGAAAAGAAAATGATGGAAGTGTTACAGGAATCAAGGATGTCTTTGAAGCAGAAGAACGTTTGACGAATGCGATATCAGATAGTATTTATCCCCCTTTAATGCCTGAAATTGATGTTATATCGATAGAAGAAGCCTCTCTTCTTATCATCAAAGTTGCTCATTGGCTTGGACCGTTTTACTTGAAGGCAAAAGGTCCAATTAAAGGTGTTTATGTCAGACTAGGTTCAACAAATAGAGTTGCAGAACAAGAATTGTTAGATGAATTAAATCGCTCTAAATCCAAGAAATTTTTCGACCAACAGCCGTGTCCTGGTACAGATATTCATGATCTTGATATGGAAAAAATTAAAAAACTATTTAGCGGTATAGGTAAAGAGATTGATCAGCAAAAATTAATTAGCCTTGGAGTTCTTGTTCCTCATTTAAAGAAAACGATTTGTTCAAATGGTGGGGTGATTCTGTTTGGTAAAGATCAAATCCGGGAACATTTTTTTCCAAATGCGGTGGTTCGCTGTGCGAGGTTTTTGGGAACGGAAAAGGTAGAATTTATTGATCAATACGATACGCAGGGTTCTATTATAGAAGCAATTGAAGAGATCCAGAAATTTATCAAAAGAAACACTGCTCAAGGTTCAAAAATAACTCAAATCAAAAGAAAGGATATTCCAGAATATTCACCTATTATAATTCGCGAAGTTATGGCCAATGCTTTAGTCCATGGCGATTATTCTCTTCGAGGAATGCATTGTCGATTGATGATTTATTCCGATCGCATGGAAATAGAAAGTCCAGGGATGCTTCCATTCGGATATACAATGGAAGATTTTTTTTCGGGCGTTAGTCATGTAAGAAACAAAGTGATTGCTAGAGTTTTTCGGGAATTACGTTTCATAGAGGAATGGGGTACAGGTTATAAACGGATTGAAGCTGTATGTCGCAAGGATAATTATCCTCTTCCAGTCTGGCAAGAATTGGGATTAGCTTTAAGGGTAATCATTGAGCCTCACTCCTTAAAAGACGCCTATGTTCTCTCTGAAGATCTAACACAACTTACCTATAGGCAAGAAGAGTTAATTTCTTTTTTTCGAGGCAACAAAAAACTTACAGCCAAAGATATATATGAAAAGTTCAATCATTCTATTTCTGAAAGAACTTTGAGAGCCGAATTATTTGAATTAAAGCAAAGAAAATTTTTAGAAAAAATTGGGAATGGACGGAATACATATTGGGTTTTAAAGAATTCAGATCGACGAGGAGAAAGTTAACAGAAAGCTTAAATTTCCATATCCTAGCAAGAGCAAAAATCAAACCTGAGAAAATCAGGAAGGTTTTATTGATATAGCTGAAAGAGTGAAGAGCTTGGTCTATCCGTCCGGAATCCTGCAATTTACAAATTGCAGGATTCCCACTAGGTCTGGTTTGATAAGAAAAAGATTAATATTGTCTCGCTCTTTTTTGTAGATCAAGGCTAAGGATAATTTTTTCTTTATCAGGGGTTTCAAAAATGAATTCTCGCTCATTCTTTTTACTCACAAAACGTAATGTGTTGCAAGACTGAAGTTTGTCTAGATCATCCGGATTGTTGAGGGAGAGCTTAGATCCTGGATAGAAATCGAAAAATTCAATAAGATAATAACTCACGATACAAGCTACTGTGCGCTTGATTTCATATTCGCCAGCCCAACGAATTCGAAAGGTATTTGAATTTACTAAAGGGGTTGGTTTCCTAAATAAACCAGTGGTTCTAAAAAAACCGGGCAATGGAACATTATCTCGGTTAATTGTTACTGTATAAAAAATACAATCGGGATAATTCCAAGTCTTTGAGTAAGCCGAATAATGCCAGTCTAAAACCGCTCCTCCAAAAAAGAGCATGTTTCTATTGGAAAGTCCACTATTATCCCATACGGATTTTTCTTCCTTGGGTAAATCCCCAAGCCAATGCTTGGAACCATCAGCCCGATGTTCTTCAAAATTACCATAATAATTTCTCCATAATGCATAATGATCGAGCCCTCCAAATGAAAGCATATCACCGGGTTCGACTTGGAAAGATTTATTCTGTTGGTGTGTTAATTTGTGCTGAGAGCCATCTTCAAGGGTTACATTATAATCCCCAGATTCCAGTTTTTCCACGTCGAGTATAGGGACTGAATCTTGATTGTTGATAATTCTAGATTTAAAACATGAAGTTTCACGAGTCTTAGGGTTCGTTAAAAGCAGAAGGTATTGGTAGCTTCCCTCTGTAATTTGATCAATTGTTTTATCTTGTATGTAAAATTGATCGCCTAATTTTATTTCATTTTTATTTTGTTCATCATATAAAAGATCATACCCATCGATACTAAACCCTTTTTCATATACATTGTGAACAACATGAAGTAGAGGCGCCGCAAAGCCAGAAGTCGCGCATATCAGAAATATTATTAAGGTGGAAAATTTTTTAATCATTTAATTTTATTCCTCTTTTTTAATCTCAGAAATCAAACTTTAAACTAGAAATAAACTCTTGTCTATCTCATGGTTAATTAGATTTTTTCACAAATCCTCACTTGGCTTAAGTCGTCTTGCTGTGGTTCTTGAGGCAAGTCCGTGTGGGCATTACAAAAAAGGAGGACTTGAGCCCTCCCCTAGATTATTCAGACGATCCGATTACTTCTGGTGTTTTTGCTTTAAAGAGAGGTTTTCGTTGAGTGAACCAGCTAAATTCTGTTGACCAAGTTAAGAAACCAGAGAAGAAGAGTGCCCCTACAAGCCAAGACCAGCGGACTCCTTTGGCAATATCAAAGCCATCAAATTCTTGAAGCAAGTTACCTACCAGGATGCAAGTCAATACACAGGGTGCAAAATAGCGCAGTAAAAAGGCATATATTGTCAATTTATTGCCGCTGTACCATAGCGGGTCTTCGCGTGTTGTCTTTGATGCATATTGGAATGTAGCAATCAGGGCTAATCCGCCAATTAACATATTTATACCCAATACCATAGGAGCTAAGGCGTCAATGATGTGCGATCCATTGCCCATGCAAAACGCGATTCCAAACATTCCCAAGATAGCGGTTGTAATGGTCACAGCTTTTTTGCGTGAAAAAGCGAATTCCACTTCGAAGTTTCCAGCGATGCTTTCTACAATGGAAAAAACACCTGTAATCCCTGCAATAAAAATGCAGGTAAAGAAGATAACACCCATGACAATCGAGAGCGTCGTTCCAAAAAACTTTAACATGGTTGGAAATAGAATAAATCCAATATCAAATGTGGAATCTGTTGATAGAATCGCATCAAAAGGAATTTGTTGGATATAGCTGACGTGAGCTAAACAACCAAAAATAGCCAATCCTGAGATAAAGGAGACTGCAAAGTCACCTAATCCCACCCAAATCATGGCGCGTGCAATATTCGTATTTTGGCCTGTATGTCTGGAGTAACCGACAATAATTCCTAATCCCAATGAGAGGCTAAAGAAAAGTTGTCCAAAAACATCTCTCCACAAAGTAGGATCGAGCAATTTAGAAAAGTCGGGTTTCAGGTAAAAATACAACCCATTAATTCCCCCGGGCAAGCAAAGCATGACTACAGCCAAAAGGGTCATAATAAAGGCCATTAAAGGCATAAACAATGTGCAAATCTTTTCAATTCCATCTTTGACATTACGCACAAGGACGAACCAGGTTGCTGTACAAACGGCTACAGTAGAAAGCAAAATAGTCCATGAAAGAGACCCGAATTCACGAATAGATGGCGTAATATTCAAGAAGGAATGAAGAAAAAATGCTTGGGAGTCGTCGGGAATTTGATTAGTTGCAGCAAAATACGTATACGCGACCGAGTAACCTGTTAAAACAATGTAAAAACCGCCAATTGTCATGCAGCTCAAAATCGCAAGCCAGCCTAACATTTTGCCTTTTTTACCCAATACTTTTCCGTAGGCGCTAACGACAGGAAGCTTCCACTGGTATCCAATCAACCCTTCAAGCAGCAACATCGGAACACCAAGGCTAAGAAGAGCGATAAAATAAGGAATTAGAAACGCGCCTCCTCCATTTTTGTAAACTTGAGCACTAAAAGCCAGCACGTTAGCAAATCCAACAGCTGAGCCAATTAATGACCAAATATAACCCGACTGTTTGTTCCATGTGTCGGATGAATGATTCGACATGGATGCTCCCTTTTTGAAAGTTGTAAGAACTATTTTAAAATATTTTTTAATTTTAGCCAAGGATAACATTTTAAAGACCTAATAATCAAGGAATAATTCTTTTATTGAAATCGAGCTGCCTGTACTTCGAGCTTGCTTCAGATTGCATGAAAGAGTAGATAAAGATTAGATCTGTTTTTTTGGGGAAACGCATATTTTATGCAGAAGAGCTTGATTATACTTATTTTGTTTTTGTCTTTCTTCGCCACAGCCCTAGCCGTTTCTCAAGAAAAAGTGTTAACGCTAGAGGAGGGAATTCAACGCGTACTCGCTTGCTCTCCTCAGTTAAAAATGAGTGAGGCAGAGGCAGAAGAAAAAAAAGGACTTCATGTTCAGGCGGGATTTTATCCCAACCCTATTTTGTCCTATAGCGTCGAAAACGTTTTTGGAAATCGCAATTGGCATGGATGGAATGCGGCCGAATCTCGCTATGAATACGCGCAATTAATTGAAACAGGAGGGAAGAGAGAACTTCGGTCCAAAACAACCGATTATCTTTTTCGAGCAGCCTGTCTAGGTGTGGAAGTTGCCAAACTTCAACTTTTGAATCGCTTTACGAGAGCCTTTATTGATCTTGTGGCGGCACAAGAGCAATTGCGCATTGTGAAAGAACAAAACAAAATTGCTAAAGAAGTTTTATATGTTGTTTCGGCAAAAGTGGAGGCTGGGAAAGTGTCCATCATCCAAAAGCATAAGGCCGAAATTAGCGTTGCGAACGCGGATATTTTATTAGAAAAGGTTCGAGTAAATTTTGAAACGGCTCGTGAGCAAGTCTCTCAATTTTGGGGGGAGACAGTGCCTGATTTTGAGAGTGTGGGCTTTAATTTTTATTTTATCCAAGCTCCCCAATCTCTAGATGCCTATTTGGCTTACTTACACGACCATCCAGAATGGATTCAAGCCCAACTCGAGCAAAGCGCGAGTCTGCAAAGTGTTTATTTAGAGAAGTCGCTTGCAATTCCAGATGTAACCCTATCTGTTGGGTATAAGACTATACGGGACACACACAATCAAGGCATGATATTAGGTGCCTCATTGCCTATTCCGGTATTTAATCGAAATCAAGGAAATATTGAAAAATCACGAGCCAATCTACGCAAATTGGAAGATTCATTTATGGCCTTGCAAGTTTTATTAGAGAATAAATCAGCTGCAATACACCGAGAGTTTATGCGTAGTTATCATGAATCGAAACGATTAAAAGAAGGGATTTTAGAAGCGGCATTACAAGCTTTTAAATTATCTGAAGAAGGTTATAGAGAGGGGAAATTTGAATATTTAGACATGCTGGATTCACAAAGGACCCTATTTGAGATCGAAGATCATTATGTCCAAGCTTTAAAAAATTATCATAGCAAACAGGCCGAACTTCGGTATTTAAGCAGTCAGGTTGATTAGGATGGAAAGAAAAATAATCTTGCTTATTGGAGGCGTTCTGCTTTTTCTCATGCTGTGGTTTGGATGGGGCGCCGAGAGAAAGACAGAGGTAAATGATGGAGATAAAGTTGCTGTGCATGACCATGCCCAAGAAAATTTTATTCATTTGACGCCTCAGCAGATTAAAGATTTTGACATTCAAATTAAGGAGGCCTCATCAGGAGAGCTAGACCTTCAGCTATCAGCCCGAGGAAAAATTGTGTTGCATCCCGATCGTCTTGCGCATGTTCTTCCCAAAATTTCGGGTGTTGTCAAGGAAGCCAAGAAAAATATCGGGGATACCGTCAAACAAGGAGAGCCACTTGCGGTTTTTGAGAGTCGTGAAATTGCGGATATGAAGGCGACGTATCTAGCTGCTTTAGAAAAAATGCGGTTAAGTAAATCTCTTTTTGAACGAGAATCCCGTTTATATGACAAAAAAATTTCTCCCGAACAAGATTATTTGAATGCAAAATCGTCTTATGAGGATTCCAAAATACAATTACAACTCGCTAAGCAGAAGTTGCAGGCTTTGGGGATCAATGATGAAGCCCTTTCTGATTTTGCACAGGAAAATGACCCCTCTCTCCGTTTATATACCGTTTATGCACCAATAGATGGAACTATTTTACAACGGCACATTACGACCGGAGAATTTGTAGAAAGTACTGCTGTCATTTATGAAGTCGCAGATGTGTCTAAAGTATGGGTTGAAATAGGGATTTACCCCAAAGATGCTTACAAAGTCAAAGAAGGGCAGCATGTGGAAATCACAATTCCAATTGAAAACCTCACAGCAGATGCCAAAATTATCTACTTAAGTCCCATCATTCAAGAAGAAACCATCACAGCAAAAGCCATTGCAGAATTGCAAAATGATGAGAACAAATGGAGACCGGGAACATTTGTGACGGTGAATATCGGAACAAAAAAAGTTCCTGCCGATATTGTTGTGCCAAAAGAGGCCATTCAAAATATTAACGGACAGGATGTTCTCTTCATTAAAACGCACGATGGCTTTGAGAGCCGAGAGATTCAAAAGGGAACGAGTGATAAAAACAATGTGGAAGTGCTTTCGGGCATTAAATCCGGAGAAAAATATGCGGCTTCACACACGTTTTTATTAAAAGCTGAACTAGGCAAAGCTGAAGCGGAGCATGAACATTAATGATTCACGCGATTTTGCAAAGAGCCTTACGTTATCCCTACGCGGTCATTTTTATCACTTTAGTTGTTGCTGCCTATGGAATTTATTCTTTCACACAACTCCCTATCGATGCTGTTCCAGATATCACGAATAATCAGGTCCAAATTAACACGGTGTTACCAGGTTTTTCACCTGTTCAGATGGAAAAACAAGTGACCTATGTGATTGAAACCGCTCTAGCAGGTATTCCAGGTTTACAGTTAACTCGGTCACTAACCAGAAATGGATTTTCACAAGTGACAGCTATTTTCGATGATCATTTGGATCTATATTTTGCGCGTCAGCAAATTAATGAAAGACTAGGAACGATCAAACAGAATCTTCCCGAAGGGGCGGATGTGCGGATGGGTCCTATCTCCACAGGTCTTGGGGAAGTGTATATGTGGACCGTAGATTTCAAACATCCGAACGGGAAAGATGCTCAATTCACTCCAGGATCTCCAGGCTGGCAAAAAGAAGATGTTTATTTAACTCCTGAAGGGCAGCTATTAAAAACGGATGTTGAAAAATTTGCCTATTTGAGAACCGTGCAAGATTGGATCATTAAGCCCCAGCTGAAAGAGGTTCGGGGATTGGCAGATGTGGATTCAATTGGAGGATATGTACGTCAATATCATGTAGAGCCCAATATTGAGCGCATGATTGCCCTAGGTTTAAGCTATCATGAAATCATGGATGCCCTTAAAAAGAATAACACAAGCATTGGCCCTGGCTATATTGAAAAGGGAGGCGAGTCATTTTTAATTAAATCGGATGAACGCTTAGAATCTCCCAGCGAAATTAAAAAGATTGTAATAGCCACAAGAGATGGTATTCCAATTCGTGTCCAAGATATTGCTGAAGTCAATATTGGGAAAGAGCAACGCACGGGCAGTGCGAGTAAAAATGGACATGAAGCTGTTGTGGGGACTGCCATGATGTTAATCGGTGCAAATAGTCGCACGGTTGCCCAAAATGTAGATCAAAAATTGCAGGAGATCAATCAAACGCTACCCCCAGATATTGAAGCTCGGTCCGTTCTAAATCGCACAAAATTAGTGAATGCCACCATTACAACGGTAGCTAAAAATTTGGGTGAAGGGGCTCTGTTAGTTATCATCGTTCTTTTCCTTTTCTTAGGACAAATACGTGCCGCTTTGATTACTGCCACCATCATTCCCTTATCCATGTTAATGACAGCTATCGGGATGACGAAATTTAATATCAGTGGAAATCTAATGAGCTTGGGTGCGATCGATTTCGGGCTCATTGTAGATGGAGCCGTGATTATCACCGAAAACTGTTTGCGTCGACTGGTCCATAAGCAACAAGAATTGGGGCGGATATTGACTTTCAACGAACGTTCGAACGAAGTTTTGAGCGCAAGTCAGGAAATGATTCAGCCTACAGTGTTTGGTCAGGCCATCATCATGTTAGTGTATATTCCGATTTTGGCATTATCTGGTGTAGAAGGCAAAATGTTTCACCCCATGGCAATCACCGTGTTATTTGCTTTGCTATCTGCATTCATCCTTTCTTTGACGTTCATTCCTTCTATGATTCTTGTGTTTGTGAAAGGATCTTTACAAGAGAAGGAAAATCCTCTCATTGAAGTCACCAAAAAATGGTATAAGCCTATTCTTGAAAAAAGTTTAAATGCACCCATTTTAGCATTAGCGGGTGGGGGATTGGCCATTTTAATTGCGGCGTTTCTTTTCAACTTTTTGGGGCAGGAATTTATTCCCAAGCTTGATGAAAAAGACATAGCCATGCATGCGGTAAGAATTCCGAGTACTTCTTTGACGCAATCCACTTTGATGCAATCGCAGGTAGAAAAAACCATTCGCAAATTCCCTGAGGTGGCATATGTGTACTCTAAAACAGGGACAGCGGAAGCTGCGACAGATCCCATGCCTCCCAATGTTTCCGATACATTTATTTTTTTAAAATCGGCTAATGAATGGCCGAATCCCAATCTTTCGAAGGAAAATTTAATTGTAAAATTAGAAAATGCATTAGAAAAAATTCCGGGGAATAATTACGAATTCACCCAGCCTATTGAGATGCGTTTCAATGAATTAATATCAGGGGTCAGAAGTGATCTTGCGGTTAAAATTTATGGGGATGACTTTGATAAGATGCAATCGACTGCCATGCAAGTAGCTGTTGTTTTACGTAAGCTCCCAGGGGCTGCGGATGTTAAAATCGATCAAACGAAAGGGTTACCCGTTTTGGATGTGCAAATCGATCGAGATGCAGCCAGCCGTCTCGGCCTGAATGTTTCAGATGGCTTAGATGTTTTAGCCATTGCAACGGGAGGTGGAAAGGCGGGGCAAATTTTTGAAGGGGACCGTCGTTTTGACATTCTGGTCAAGCTACCAGAGAATTTGCGTGAGGATCCTACAGCTTTAGCGGGTTTACCTATCCCCATTTCAACTAAAGGTGGACGGGCGCACTTTCCCAATGTTCCTCTAAGCGAAATCGCTCAGATTAAAATTGCAGAAGGTTTAAATGAGATTCGAAGAGAAAATGGCAAGCGCTTTGTGGCTGTTCAAGCCAATGTAAGAGGGAGCGATCTCGGTTCTTTTGTTGAGCAGGCTAAAGAGCAGATTCAAAAGCAGGTCAATTTACCTAAAGGTTATTGGTTAGGATGGGGTGGTCAATTTGAAAATTTGATGTCTGCCAGACAACGTTTAGCATTAGTTGTGCCGATTTGTCTTGGAGCGATCCTCTTGCTTTTATACATTGCTTTTCAATCGATCCGTTCAGCTCTGATTATTTTTTCCGGCGTTCCATTTGCTTTGACAGGTGGAATCCTAGCTTTATGGTTGAGAGATTTTCCTTTTTCCATTTCAGCGGCGGTGGGATTTATTGCTCTTTCTGGGATTGCTGTGCTAAACGGAATTGTTTTAATCAGTTCGATCGTCCAGTTGAGTCGTCAAAATATTTCGCAGGATGAGGCAATTGTAAAAGGTGCCTTGCAACGTTTGCGACCTGTTTTAATGACAGCTTTAGTGGCTTCATTAGGATTCATTCCAATGGCTTTAGCTACAGGGACGGGAGCGGAAGTTCAAAAGCCATTGGCAACAGTCGTGATTGGAGGACTGATTAGCTCGACACTTTTAACATTATTAATTCTTCCAACTTTATTTAAATTATTTGGTATAGAGGAAGAGAATAAACGTTTTTAAAAGGTTGATAAAATGGAAAAAGAAAAACATCATGCACCCATTTGTCATGGGTGTACAGCGGGAAGTGACCATGATCGGGAAATCCCTGATATTGATTTATTAAGCCCCTTAAAAATTCGAGGGATTACCTTACGCAATCGCATCGTGATGTCTCCCATGTGTCAATACAGTGCCATCGAGGGGATGCCGAATGATTGGCATTTAGTGCACTTAGGAAGTCGGGCAGCGGGTGGGGTTTCGCTTGTGGTTGTGGAAGCCACTGCTGTGACAAGAGATGGACGAATTACACCTTTTGATATGGGAATTTGGAGTGATGATCACATTGGTCCTCACTCCCGCTTAGTTGAATTTGTTCAGAGTCAAGGTGCTGTACCCGCGATTCAGCTTGCCCATGCAGGACGAAAAGCAAGCTGCGATGTGCCATGGAGAGGTGGGGCTTGCTTAAAGACCGTGCAAGAGGGCGGTTGGACAACTGTTGCTCCTAGCCCAATTCCTTTCCTAGACACAGATCCCCGTCCCGAAGAATTAAATGAAGAAGGGATCTATGAAATGATAAAGGCCTTTGAAAATGCCTGTAAAAGAGCGTTAAAAGCTGGATATAAGCTCATTGAGATTCACTCAGCACACGGATATCTCCTCCATCAATTTCTTTCGCCCATTAGCAATCAGCGTACGGATCAATATGGGGGAAGCTTGGAAAACCGGATGCGCTTGCTTCTGCAAGTCGCCGAAAGACTCCGCGGAATCATCCCAGACGATCTTCCTCTATTTGTGAGAATTTCGGGAACGGATTGGGTGGAAGGGGGGTGGGATATTCAACAATCTGTCGTTCTGGCAGGAAAACTTAAGGCCTTGGGAATTGATTTAATCGATGTCTCTTCTGGTGGCATGGTACCAAAAGCTCAAATCCCTGTGGGAAAAGGCTACCAAGTTCCTTTGGCTAGACAGGTGCGCGATGAAGCTAAAATTTTGACGGGTGCTGTTGGATTAATCACAGAGCCTCAGTATGCAAATGAGATTGTGACGAGTGGGGATGCGGATTTAGTTTTTATTGGACGAGAATTACTCCGAGAACCTTACTGGGCTTTGAAGGCGGAACACCTCATCGCTAATCAACCTCCCGCATGGCCTGTTCAATATGGATATGCGGTGGAGAGAAGGCACAAATAAAATGAAGCATATTCCTTTAAAGGAATATGCTTTTTAAATTTTAGCCAACACTTTGGGGGATTTCAATGCGCAACAATTCACTTGGTTTGCGGCGTATAAAATTCTCATGTACATAAGTGAGAGCTCGTCGTTGCTCAGCGAATTCTAGATAGCTGAATGCTTCTTCGTAGGGTAACCATAAAAAGGCGTCATGCTCAGTTGGGGATGTGGCAACTTCTTGTGGGGTGTCGATAAAAGCCACAAAAACAGGGACTGTGACAACGGCATTGCGATACACTTCGTAATAAATCTCGACCACTTCACCCGCATAAAATCTGTCCGGTTGAAGATCGGTTTCTTCTTGAATTTCTCGAAGAGCGGCTTCCCAAGCCGTTTCTCCGTCCTCTATGCCCCCGGTAACTGGTTGCCAGCTACCAAAAAAATGGGAGCTGCACCTGCGTAGAATGAGATATTGATCATACGGCTCTGCTTTTTTGATGATAAACGCCGTAATTGTGATAGGTGCAACTTGAAAGGTTTGCATGCAAAAAGACCTGGGTTGAATGTGTTAAAAAGCTCTATTTTAGCCAAGTTGGATTTCATCAACAACATTTCTATAGAAAAATGATCACTTTTAAAAAAGCTCTCCTTGCATAAAAAGTGAATTACGACTAATATAACCACTTCTCATTTGTTACATGTAAGGTAACATTTTGGGATTTACGGAAAGATGGCTGAGTGGCCGAAAGCACGTCCCTGCTAAGGACGCATACCCGTGAGGGTATCGAGGGTTCAAATCCCTCTCTTTCCGACAACGGCTTGCAGTAGAAATATTGCAAGCCGTTTTTTTTGCTTATCATCCGTTTTCTTCTTATTTACGACTTTTAACTTTTACGATGGTCTGAAATGGCTATACGAGATATTGTCAAATGTTGTGTTTTGAGCATCTAGTAGTGCATCCAATTTTTTAAAAATTAAGCTGTGTATTTCACGTTAAAGACTTCTTCCCCATCTTTAAACTCTACACTCAAAATCAGTTTGTTAATCCACTCATGACCTTTTAATTTTCGCCATCGCTTTTGTGCTTCCATTGAAAGCTTGTAAACCATGGCAAGTGTAGCTGTTCTGGACCCACAGCCTTTGGTTTGTCGTGTGCGGTGCCTAATAGTTGCAAATG
>NZ_BAWW01000034.1 GCF_000875975.1 Parachlamydia acanthamoebae
AAAACGTATATTGCCGATGGTAACAGAAAGCAATCTATCCCAGGCATCATACGTGTATTTTTGATCATGGCGCTCGGATAGATTTCCATTGGGGTCATAGGCATAAGCACTCAGTTTGTCTCCTAAAAGCTGATTAAGTGAATTGAAGTCAAAACGTTGATCATCTTTTACAAAGCGATTAAAGAGTGAATCGTGTTGATAAGAGTGATTCGCT
>NZ_BAWW01000035.1 GCF_000875975.1 Parachlamydia acanthamoebae
GACAGTGAAAAGAAGACAATGTGTCAAGCTTATAGAGCTTGCCCAACCTCGGAAGATAACCTCAGTTATCTTACCTGTCCTTTAAAGGAGGTGATCCAGCCCCACCTTCCGATAGGGCTACCTTGTTACGACTTCATCCCAGTCATCAGCCTCACCTTCGACGCTTCTCTCCTTGCGGTTAAGTCAGCGGCTTCGGGTAAAACCAACTCCCATGATGTGACGGGCGGTGTGTACAAGACCCGGGAACGTATTCACGGCGATGTTGCTGACTCGCCATTACTAGCAATTCCATCTTCATGTAGTCGAGTTGCAGACTACAATCTGAACTGGGATCGGCTTTTTGGGATTTGCTTCACCTCACGGCTTCGCTGCCTTCTGTACCGACCATTGTAGCACGTGTGTAGCCCCAGACATAAGGGCCATGCGGACTTGACGTCATCCTCACCTTCCTCCTGGTTAACCCAGGCAGTCTCATTAGAGTTCCCACCATTACGTGTTGGCAACTAATGATAAGGGTTGCGCTCGTTGCGGGACTTAACCCAACACCTCACGGCACGAGCTGACGACAGCCATGCAGCACCTGTGCAGAAGTCCCTAAGGAACACTCTATCTCTAAAGCTGTCTTCTGCATGTCAAGTCTGGGTAAGGTTCTTCGCGTTGCATCGAATTAAACCACATGCTCCACTGCTTGTGCGGGTCCC
The DNA here is from genome assembly GCF_000875975.1 of Parachlamydia acanthamoebae. Taxonomy (NCBI): domain Bacteria; kingdom Pseudomonadati; phylum Chlamydiota; class Chlamydiia; order Parachlamydiales; family Parachlamydiaceae; genus Parachlamydia; species Parachlamydia acanthamoebae. The sequence goes on from NZ_BAWW01000035.1 coordinate 702, forward strand.
CGTCAATTCTTTTGAGTTTCACCCTTGCGAGCGTACTCCCCAGGCGGTATACTTAACGCGTTAGCTCCGGCACAATTGGGGTTGAGTCCAATTACACCAAGTATACATCGTTTACGGCAAGGACTACCAGGGTATCTAATCCTGTTTGCTCCCCTTGCTTTCGCGCCTCAGCGTCAGGAATAAGCTAGAAAACCGCCTTCGCCACCGATGTTCTTCCACATATCTACGCATTTCACCGCTACATGTGGAATTCCGTTTTCTCCGCCTACCCTCAAGAAATATAGTTTCAAATGCTGTTCTGGAGTTGAGCTCCAGGATTTCACATCTGACTTATGTTCCCGCCTACGCGCCCTTTACGCCCAATAAATCCGATTAATGCTTGCACCCTCCGTATTACCGCAGCTGCTGGCACGGAGTTAGCCGGTGCTTCTTTACCTGGTACTCTCAAATTAGCCGAATATTAGTCGGCTTCTCTTGCTCCCAGGCGAAAGAGCTTTACGACCCTAAGGCCTTCATCGCTCACACGGCGTCGCATCGTCAGGCTTTCGCCCATTGCGAATGATTCTCGACTGCAGCCTCCCGTAGGAGTCTGGGCAGTTCTCAGTCCCAGTGTTGGCGGTCAATCTCTCAATCCGCCTAGACGTCTTAGCCTTGGTGCGCCATTACCACACCAACTAGCTGATATCCCATGGACCTCTCTTTAACCGCGAGGTCTTGCGATCCCCCACTTTGATAAAGGTAAATTAATTACCCCACCACATTTGGTATTAGCGATCGTTTCCAATCGTTATCCCAAAGTTAAAGGCAAGTTATCCATGTATTACTAACCCTTCCGCCACTAAACGGTTGCCCGTTTCGTTCGACTTGCATGCCTCATCCACGCCGTCAGCATTCAATCTGAACCAAGATCAAATTCTCAAGTTAAAAAACTTTGAAAATTTGAGTATTACTCAATTCTATAATATGTGGGTCATTAGCTTTC
>NZ_BAWW01000036.1 GCF_000875975.1 Parachlamydia acanthamoebae
ATGAGCGCACTCCCATTTAGTTTTTGTCGTAAAAAACATTTTAAGGATGCGCTCTCTTTTTTTCACCTCATACACAACTTTTGATCATATCTCCCTGGAGCGTTCAATGATCCTGAAAAATAAAAAGACGTTTGAGTTATAGCCTCATTTTGCTGATCTATTAATTCAGCTAAGTTTTCAGCTGACATCAGAGACTGAGTTAGTAACATCAAAGATGCAAATGCGCATCCTGTAAATTTTATCCAATTTTTCATACTTTTTCTCGTTTTGTTGTTTAACTAAATATTGTTCCCCTAAAAGCAATGCTTTTTAATAGGAATTTCTTTTCATAAAAAATAAACCCACTGTTTAACGAATTTGATGACCACGTTGTGTTATAAGCCTCTAATTTCGCATCCCAGCTTTTTTGGGCATAACCTGAAGATGGATCCATTTTATAACTGTGAAATATTCTTCTACTATGACCTTGCCCTATCTAATCTTAATTTTCAAAATAATGGACTTGAAGAGCACGATCATAATCAGAAAATACAAACCTAATCCTGCTGTGATCAAAAGAAAATTTCAATCTAAAAATCTATTTTTAATCAAATATTTCTCATGTGATAAGTGTCGAATTTGTCACTCCTTTCTCTCCTAGAGTTGGATGACATATTTTTGTGGTCCCATGCAACTAAAGTAACATTTTACATATCCGATTCGACAATAATTGAGGGCTTGCCAGCTACGCGGTGGGATAATAAGCACATAATTGCACACCTTTCCAGGACGCATTTCTTAATCTATATTCACAATCTTTTTCTAATTGCATGTTATGGATTGAGCCTGTAGGCATTTCTTCAGAGACACTTTTGACATCCAAGGTAATTAGAGTTTATTGGCAAACTTAGCCAAGGATACCCCTTACAAGCCCCTACTACAGACATTGGATCTATGATAGTACGCCGAGTAGTCAAAAATGTGGGGCTCGATAGTAAACACATCTAAAATTATGATCTTATCGTTTTAGAGTTATTTCTTTTCCATCAAATTTTAATTAAGGATTATTTTTAGAGAGGATTTCAGAACTGAAAATCCTCTCTAAATATTTCTATCTTTTATTGCCTTGTAACAGTCAAATTGGCTTCATAAAAAATAAGATCTGTAATGATACTAATTTGATCACCGGCATTTAACAACTGTGAAGTTGTCGCGGAAACAGTCTGAGAGTAAGCTTGCACATTACTAATAGTCACTGGAAGATCAAAAACTGCATCATTAATTTTTAACTGAAAAGTAAAATCTGTGGAAACATGTGATATTCCTTCAAATTCAATGAGATAGTCTCCAGACTGTGTGATTGTAATAACCCCAAAAACTTCATCTTCCTCAACAATCGTTACCGACCTGCTATTAAAAGGAATCATTCCAGGAGCATTTGACGGTCCCGAAAAATGAAAAGATGTGTGAGCTATAGCCTTACCTTGAGCATCTGTCAAGTCTGCTAGATTGTTGGCTGACATTAGGGGCTGGACTAGTAACATCCAAGATGTAAATGCACATCCTGTAAATTTTATCCAAGTTTTCATGATTTTTCTCTTTGTATTGTTTAGCTAAAAAATTGTTCCTCTAAAAGCAATGCTTTTAGTAGGATTTTTTCATAAAATAATGGACCAACAATTTTACAGATCTGATGGCCATCCCGCCGTGCTATACAAGCCTTAAATTTCGCATCCCAGCTTTTTTTGTGCACAACTCTGACGATGAGTCAATTTATACAACCGATACAGTAGAATATGCTTTTGTTGTAACCTCAACTTGTCCAATTTTGATTTCAAAATAATGGCCTTGATGAGTATTTTCACAACCACAGCACAAACCAATTCTGGCGTGATAAAAAATCTAATCTAAAAATATATTTTAATCAAATATTTATTATTAACGCAAAGAGCCCCTTTAAAGATTCCATTTCGCGATCAGATGGTAGTGAGGAATAAAAAGAAGCTGACAGTAAGGGGAGAGTTAGTAGCATCCAAGATGTAAATGCACATCCTGGAAATTTTATCCAAATTTTCGTAATTTTTCACGCTGTGTGTTTAACTAAAGAATTGTTGGTTGTCCTCAACATGCAATGCCATCTAAGAGTTTAAGTGTTTCCAATCAGATGGTGACATTTTCACGTTGCACTTACAAAATAGAGAAAAATATTGATTACTATTTTCAATTTTAATACAACCCCTCTGTTTTATTCATTTTTATTTTGAAGAGGGTGACATGAGATCTTTTCTAAATCTACTAGCCAGCCTAATTTTGCTCCTTAACCCCTTGATGGCAGAAGAAGATCTCACGTCTGAACCCTCGAACGAAGTGGTTAAAATTCCCCGCTCAACGACGGATGACAGTGATGGCCGCATTTCTTTTGCCAACCTTTTAGGCCTGCCGAG
>NZ_BAWW01000037.1 GCF_000875975.1 Parachlamydia acanthamoebae
CCATCTCCAATAGCAAGCTTTGGTCCTTCTTTGAGACCTCGATGTTTTAAATTTTGCAAAACTTCTTTCCAAGACTGCTTGCTTTCTCGGTGCCCATCATGGATCATGATAAGTTCTTTATTTCCATTCTCTAAAGCACCTATCAGAACCAGAACGCAAGGTCGATCTTCTTCTAAACGAATGTTAAAATAAATCCCATCCGCCCATATATAAACATACTTTTTTACGGATAAATCACTTTTGAGCCAATTTT
>NZ_BAWW01000038.1 GCF_000875975.1 Parachlamydia acanthamoebae
AAGGACAAGTATATATTCCTTTAACTAACTTTACAGGGCATGTTCAAGTTCTTTTAAACTCTAAAGGTGAACCTGTCGATATCTATCGCTACACAGCTTTCGGAGAAGAAACCATCTTCGATCCATCCGGAGATGTTAAAAAACCGACAACATCTTGGCGTTTTTGTTCCAAACGAACTGATCCAGAAACGGGCCTGATTTATTTTGGCAGACGTTACTATGATCCTCAAATAGCTCGTTGGATCACTGCTGATCCCCTTGGTTATGAAGCCGGATCTAATCTATATGCATATGTGAATAACAGTCCTCTAATGAATCTTGATTTGTACGGATTGTTTATATATCTAGGTAATGGAGATTACGGCCCGAATGACTTTGAAAATGGTTTCATGCATGGTTATACTCATGCTGAAGGACAAATAGGCCCGAATGGTGAAATTTATCCCTACGATTTAAGAAGTATTGAATATAAAAATCCAATAATAGGGGCATTAGGTGAAATTTTTGGAGAGCTCGCTGAGTGTATTAGTGAAGGCCTAGATGTTACGGGAGCTGCCGCTGCTTTAAGTGTTTTTTGGCGCAACGCAAATATTTTAAAAAAGGGATGGCGCGTTCTTCAAGCTGCCACAGCTTCTCAGTCAGCAGCTAAAACGATTGTTGTTGCAAAAGAAGCTTCCATATTAGCAAAAGAAGTATCTGTATTAGGAAAAGAAGCATCTGTATTAGCAAAAGAAGCTTCCTTATTGACAAAAGAGACCTCTATAATTGCAAAAGAGGCGTCCGCCAGTGTAAAAGAATTTGATCTTATTACGAGAAAGGATGTTATTCACGTGACGCCACACGGCGTTGCTATACCTCCTCAATCCAAGTATCAAATTCCCTCGCATTATGTAGAAAATAAAAAGAGGGTGGGATCTTATGGTGAGCATTCGGATTTGGGAATATATATTGAAAAATTAAGAATTGATCAGGCCACTCCTCCAGGTGTAAAAGGACCAAATTTTTCCCATTATCATCTAAATAATAAAGGAACTCATCATAGTCCTCGTCCTGGAGCTTCTGATCCAGGATTTGGGGTTTTAAAAAATGATTTAGTTGTTAAATAAAATAAATGTATTTTTTTTAACAAACCGATAATATTGAATATATTAGACTTGCGTTTTAGGTCTAATAGCAGAAAATAAAAGACTTAGGAGTTAAATCTATGGATGTCCATTTTAATGATTTGCCATGGCATGATGCTAACTTGAAATATATTTATATCGATAGACGAAATCCGGGTTATCACGACGTAGTTAAACTTGTCATCGATTGGCCTGATGGTCTTAGCTCATCTATAGAGTTTTACAATTGTTATGCTCTGAAAGCGAATATGAATTTTGGGATTGCAGCTTGTGAATCTATTTTGGCAGCTGAATGTTTGATTGATTCAGATGATTTAAATCTTATTTACAATGATTGGTTATCAATGGGAATGAAGTTGGAATCACTGAAATGTTTTAGAATAAACACTAATTCAACAAATAGTTTAATAGAGATTTTTGCAAAAAGTTTTGAAATAAAAGACTTTCAATCCGACGAAAAATATTGACATTGCAACTAGAGAGTTTTGCCAATTAAGTGATTGACTAGATCATATTGTTTCAAAAATGATAACCATACCCTTTCGCTAGAAGATATCCAACACATCTGTAAAAAAACAAGGATGATTCTAATTGGCGCCTATGATGGTGAAGGTTATGTTTTATGGGAAAAAATAGAATAAGAATAAAAAGACAACTTTGGCTATTCCCTTTTCATACCAAATTTAAATAGATATTCAGACTAATTTGAGTCTGTTACATATCTGGATCGGGTCAGATTAAGAAAGCGAAAGAGTTTTGTAAAGATCAGCTAAGAAGTATCCAAATTTTAAACATCCTTCCCCAAAAGCTCTCACTGAAGATCGCAAAACTGAATACGAAGAAAGACTATTCCTTGATCGAACATGGGAGCCAAAAAAATGAAAACATTGCATAGACACGAATTAGATTTTGAACGCACGAATGGAATTCGTTAAAGATAATTTAAATGAGGTGAACGCGTTATCTTCTGAGCTACTTAATTTAGTTGATTTTAAGTCTGGTGTTTTTTTTACCTTATTAACGGTAGATTCCAATCTTGAAAGACTTTATGAATTTGAAAACGGCATTATTCTTCCTCAAAATCCTATAATTGTTTCCGAAACTAATGGAAAAAAATCGCGTCATCAAAGAGTGCCCACAATAAAGGAAGAGTTAAGTGATTTTATTTTTCACAAACTCAGTCTCAGTAATAAACTTTCCTGTATTTTTGATGAGGTTACAAGAAGCCCTGATGACTCTAATTTAAAAGCTTTCTACAAAAAAAAAGTGTATATCTGTATGAAAATGAAGTTATGTATGTAATCAGGGAACTTAATAAAAATCACGAGTTTATTTTAAAGTGTATGGGGAAATCATTTTCTTTTTGGCACTCTGTTGGCGTTTTAACAGAGGCTGATTGTTTCAAAAATGATAGCAATATTCTCTCCTTAGAAGATATCCAAGCCATTTGTAAAAAAACAAAGATGATGCTCATTAGTGCATATGATGGTGAAGGCTATGTTTTATGGGAAAAAATGGAGCAAGAATAAAAATGATTGACCTGCTCCCAATCGATTAATCCAAATAAAAATAGAAGTTTGTGTAAAAAAAGACAGTCTGAATCAACATGTTATAGATTTCAGAACAGCTTCTAAAATTTTTTTTTGGCTGCCAGCGCAAATTGTCGGGCGTCGTTGATGGCAACATCGATGGCGCCTTGCCAGAAATCTGGGGCTGTTAAATCCACATCCAAGTGCTTTTTAGCAAGCTCCTCACAACTCATTCTCCCCGTATCTTGCAGCAGGCTGTGATAACGCTTGGCAAAGCCTTTAGGCAATGTTTGACCGAGAGCATAAATTCCCATGCTGAAAAGGTATCCGAAAGCATACGGAAAATTATAAAAGGGGAGTTCGGTAAGATAAAAATGTAGCTTTTCTGCCCAGAAGTAGGGATGGTATTCACTCAAAGATTGGCAAAAAGCTGTTTTTTGAGCGTTTTGCATCATCTCGCAAAGTTCATCGGCAGAAAGAGTGGAGTGTTTTCTTTTTTCATACAATTCGGATTCAAACAAAAACCGACTGTGGATGTTCATGAAAAAAATGCTGCTTCTTTGCAATCTTTGATCAAGGAGAAAAATTTTCTCGTCAGATTTGGTCGCTTTTTTAAGTAGCGCATCAGATAAAATTTGTTCTGCAAATGTGGAAGCTGTTTCAGCAAGACTCATCGGATAGTTTTGGGCGAGATGCGGAAGGTCAAATACAGCTTGGCTGTGGTATGCATGCCCGAGTTCATGCGCTAAAGTCATGAGGTTATCCAACGAATCCGAATATGTCATGAAAATGCGACTTTGCTTTTGCAGTGGAAAAGGTGTGCAAAAGCCTCCAGGGCTTTTACCCGGGCGGTCTTCAGCTTCAATCCATTCTTGCTGTTTAGCTTGCTTTGCAAGGCGTCCCATGGATGGACTAAACGTTTGAAAATGTTCTTCAATCAGAGCAAACCCTTCCTGATAGGAAATATTTTTCTGCTGTTTACCTATTGGAGCTGCGATGTCGTGCCATGCCAGTTTTTTTTGTTTGAGAAGTTTGGCTTTGGCTTTGAAATAATCCAAAAAAGGGGTTTTATTCTCTGAGATCACTTGCCACATTGTCGAAAGGGTTTTTTCACTTAAACGATTTAAATCTAAAGCTTCTTTAAGAGAGGATTTCCATCCTCTTTTTTCATAAACTTTGGATCGAAAGCCCGAAATGTGGTTAAGAATTTGTGCTAAAGTATCTTTTTCTTTTTCCCATGCTTTTGTCCATTGTGTAAACACGTGGCTACGTGTTTTGTGATCGGGGTGCGTCAGTTGGTTATAGGCTTGTCCAACGGATAGCAATTGTTTTTTTCCCTCAATGGTGCAAGGAATACGCATTTTTCCTACATGTGTTTGATAAAGTTGGTACCAACCATGAAACCCATCGACTGCAAGATCGTGGATCAAAGCCTCCTGTTCAAGAGGTAGTTTTTCTAAAGCTCTTAATCGCCGTTCTTCCAAAACAAACTGGATGGGTTGAAGTTCTTGATGTTTTAAAAGATCTGAAAATTGTTTTTTTGATAATTTTGCCAATTGTTGATTAAGTGCATCATTCAGATTTTGGAAGCTCGCTGAGGCCACTTGAAGTCTTTCATTAAAGCGAATGGCCTCGTGGTCGTTGGTGTTTTGAGCAATCAGACAACCGGCATAAGATAAGGCATTGGAAAGATGTGCATCGACATCTTGTAAAGCTAAGATCGATTCTAAAAGATCCTTAGAAGAAAGAAGATCCCTGAGTTTTTGGATATTTTGCGCAAGATTTTCAGCGATTTTCGGAAGAGAATTCTTAGGGTACAGACTTTTTAAATTCCAGACGGGTTGCATTAATTTGGGCATGGCTCCTCCTTGCTTTGAATTTCAAATTCTGAGCATGGAGAAGAAGGAAGTCAATGAAAAAAAACTCCCTTAAACGGGAGCTTGGACTAATCGGGGTAACCCGCTCTATCTTTCATTTTTCATATTGTATTCATTCAGTTTATTGCGAAGCGTTCTCACACTTATCCCTAAAACTTCTGCCGTTTTTGTGCGATTATTATGCTGGGCTTGCAAAGTTTCAATAATAAGCCTTTTTTCGAGTTCTTGAAGAGTCATTCCAACGGGGAGAGATGTAAGGGTATTTTGTGAGAGAGTAGAAGCTGTTCTTAGGGGAAGATTCGGATGATTATTTTCGATGTAAAGGTGTTCTGGTGTGATTTCAGAATTGGTCGTCATGACAACAGCTCTTTCGACGATATTAGCTAATTCACGCACATTTCCTGGCCATGCATAGCCAACAAGCTTTTTAATGGATTCTTTAGAAAATGTTTTGGCTTGTTTGTGATTTTCCATACACATTTTCTCTAAAAAGTAGTGCGCCAGTGGAAGAATATCTTCTGGGCGATCTCGTAGGGGAGGGAGATAAATGGGCACAACGTTTAGGCGATAGTATAAGTCTTCCCGCAGAATTTTGTGGGCAATCGCGTCTTTCATGTCACGATTTGATGTTGAAATCAAGCGGACGTCCACCTTAATTGGTTTGCTTCCTCCGACTCTCTCAAATTCTTGCTCCTGAATAGCACGTAAAAGTTTTGCTTGTACGGCAAGGGGAATTTCTGTGATTTCATCTAAAAGAAGGGTGCCTTTGTGGGCTAGTTCAAATCTTCCGAGGCGTTTAAAATTAGCGCCTGTAAAAGCCCCTTTTTCGTGTCCAAAAAATTCCGATTCAATCAATGTTTCGGGAATTGCAGCACAGTTAACTTTAATAAAAGGGAACTGAGAACGCGCAGAATTCGCATGGATGGCTTGGGCTATGACTTCTTTACCTGTTCCGGATTCCCCATTGATAAAAACGCTGGCATTGCTTTGAGCTACTCTTGTGACATCTCTTAAAATTTGTTTCATGATAGGGCTTTCGCCGATGATTTGAAAATGATCGCGACTATCCCCGGTTGAGACTTGTTGGCGTAGGTACTGATTTTCTTGGACGAGGGATAGATGTTCTTTGGCTTTTTCAATGATTGCTTCAATGGTGTCAGGAGAAAACGGTTTAATGAGATAGTTAAAAGCTCCCAATTTCATGGCTTCCACAGCATTTTCAATGCTTCCGAATGCGGTGATGACGACGACTATTGTATTAGGAGATATTTCCTTGCATTTTCGGAGAATGTCAATACCTGTTAGATCGGGCATTTTCATATCCGTGATGACCATATCAAAAGGGGTATCTTTAATTAAGCTGAGTGCTTTTTTGCCACTTTCGGCAGTGACAACTTCAATGTTTTTCCGACGAAGCGTTTCAGCAAGAAAATTTCTGACGATCGATTCATCGTCAACGATCAATATCTTTTCCACGGACATAAGATATTCCTTAAATATGGGGTTCTTCCCTACTTATAAGCTTTTACGGGTAATTTTAAAGAAAATTCTGTTCCTTTTTGCACAATTGAATGAACTTCTATATCTCCACCGTGAATTTCGACTGCTTTATACACTTCTGCTAGGCCAAATCCATTTCCTTCTGGTCGGGTTGTAAAAAATGGAGAAAAAATCTTTTCGAGATTTTCGGAAGGAATACCTATTCCTGTATCTTTGACTTGAATAATGGCAAGTTCTTCTTGTTGAATGAGTTTTAATGTAAGGGTTCCATGATTGGGTATTGCCTGAACCGCGTTTACCATCAGATTAAGAATGGCGGAACGTAAAATCTGCATATCTGCGTGGATCCACAATTCCGGGAGGTCTGTTTCTAAGTTGATGTCAATGCGCTCTTTAACAGAAGGATCGACCAGCATATGTAGTCGAAGCTCTTCGAGAAGTTGTACAAGATCCATGGAGGCAAACTGAGGTTGCAGGGGTCTGGAGTAATTTAAAACTTGGGTGACCAAACGATTCAGATTATCGGTTCCTTGTACAATGTAGCCGGCCATTTTTTGCAGTTCAGGTTTATCAGATAAATCTCTTTCAAGCAGTGAAGCAAATCCCTTAATTCCACCCAGTGGATTGCGAATTTCATGGGCAACACTGGCAGCCATTTCCCCTAAAACTTTCATGCGGCTATTCCGTTTTGCGATGAGTTGTAAGCGTCTGATTTCGGTGACATCGCGGACTAAAATAATAATGCCCTGCATCGAGTCTTGTTCTGAATAACCAGGATTTTGTGTATCTTGCAGGATAAAGGTTGTGTGAATTTCGAGGTCGTATTGCTTACCGGAAGGAGAAACAAAATTGGTGTAGTGTGTTTCGGGCGAATGCTTTTTTTCTAAAGCTTCGCGAATCGAAAAGCCGAATAGACTGTCGTCAAAGTTTTTCCAAAATTGCTTAAATAGAACTAAATGAGGTTGGACTTCTAAAATTTGTTCAATGGCGGCATTATAAGTGGTGACATTTCCATTCAGATCAATAAAAAGAAGTCCTTGTGAAATGTTACAAAGAATGCTGATTAAGTAATGAGTCAAAGAGTCGAGTTCTCGAATTTTAGCAAGTAACTTTTGGTTGGTTCCGTGCAGTTCCTGCTGAAATGTTTGCATTTGTTCAAGCTGAACCTGGATTTTTTTTAAAAGAACGGTCTCGCTTGAATGGATTTCTTTGGAAGGCGGTGTCCCCGAAATCTTCTCTATTTCATGCAAAAGATTGGAAAGAACTGTCTGAGAATCATCCAGGATTTTTTTGCTTTTAGCTCGCATGCATATGCCCTAAATTTTAAGTCGAAATGGGGAAGGAATCGGTTGCTTTAGAAAATTTCAAGATATTATTTATATTTTTTTTGGGCAAGGTTTCCCAACCAAAATATGCAGAATCTCTAAACCAAAGGCTAGGTCGTTGATATTCCGTTGTTTTGAGTATGTAACTTTTTTGATTGCTGTTGCAAAAAAACGGGGTTGTGTGTGATAATGCAGCATCGCAATTAAATATTATTAAAGTCGCAGCTGGAAATCGTTTAGGAGAAAAAATGGCTCGTTATACAGGTAAAAAAAATCGGATCGCACGGCGATTTGGCGCCAATGTGTTTGGCCGCTTACGCAATCCGCTTCTACATAAACCCAACCCGCCCGGCATGCATGGCGCGCGACGTCGAAAAAAATCAGACTACGGGGTTCAGCTAGAAGAAAAGCAAAAGCTCAAAGCTATTTATGGCATGTTGAGTGAAGGCCAATTGATCAATTATTACAAAAAAGCAGCAAGATTAGAAGCAAATACAGCACAAGTTTTGGCTCAAATGCTTGAATGCCGACTTGACATTGTGGTTCACCGTTTAAAATTTGGAAGCACAATTTTTGCAGCGCAGCAGCTTGTTTCTCATGGTCACATTCTTGTTGATGGGAAAAAAGTAGACCGTCGTTCTTTCCAAGTTCGACCAGGTATGGTTATTTCTGTTAGAGAAAAATCTCGCGGAATTAAAGCAATTCAAGAAGCTCAAGATAGCAGTATGCGTTCAGTTCCAGAGTATCTTTCTATTGATAAAGAGAATTTTTCTGGACAATTGCTTGAATATCCTAGCTATGAATTAATGCCATGGCCAATCCCCATTAATCTTCCTGAAATTTGTGACTTCTTAGCGCACTCTACCTAATCGTTCGCAGTCGCTAAAGTTCGAAAGTTTTGAAGCCCAGCTCGTAAGAGTTGGGCTTTTTTCATTTTAAGATAATTTCAGAAAATCTGTTTAATTTATAAAGTTGTTTAAAATTGTTATTTTCGATAAAATTATTATGATTTAATTTTAAAGGTTTAAAAATGAAAGTGATAAATGAATTAGAAAATTCAATCAAAAATAATAAATCAACTGATTTTTTAAGCAATCTCTCTTGGGAAATAAGAACTTTTGGAGGAAGAAAGTTAGTGCATAAAGACACTGACTTTACAGGGACTCTTTGTCTTAATAAGATCATAAAAAAATTCAGTTTAGGATCTAGCCAGCTAAATTCAACCGAGTTATCAGCAATCGTTAAAAAGATTGAGGAGCTGGATAAAGAAGGGAATTCTTTATTAGCTAAAAGCTCTTTTTTTAAGCGTGCAACGACGACAGTTAGGCGATTTTTTGGCAATTTCAATTCTAATCGAAGCACTAAATTAAATGACCTGAGATCTTTTAAGAACACATATGAAAAGCTGGTCCAAGCTAAAAAAGCTCCCAACCTTATTAGTGAAGTCGAAAAAGTTGATCAAAAAACACTTAAAGACTTGCAAGCATATTGTAAATCAGATCCATTTATTCATGGAACTTCTTCCGTAATTTTTGCTCAGCTTCCTTACACGGATCAAAGATTAGTTTCTATTTGGGAGCTACTGCAAAAAAAGATGGCGCCCATAGGAGGTGAAATCATTTTAGGAGGATTAAATATTCCTATTGCTGATGGAGCAACGTGTTTTGGAAGATTGAATAGTAGTGGATATCCTCTCTCAAGAGTTACTGAAAGTTATTCGAGACAGCCGAATGCGGGTGATATTCAAAACGATCAGGAGGCTCAAAAAGCATTAGCCCTTAATTTCGCACATGCCTTAGAGGACTTTTATTTTACTCAAAGCCTTATTTTTGCAATCCGAGCAAAACAGCGAGGCATAACTTTAATTATCCCAGAAAAAGCAGATGTGGTTAAATCAGCTCTTCAGTCTATCAAATGCACTTTTATGAATTTTTATCTTTTTGCTCCTTTCATAGGTAAATTTGTTCAATTGGATCCATCTAGACCTTATGACGATATACAACATGCTCATTTTCTTGAAAAATGTGAAGAATTTCTACGCTCGGATCAAATTGATTTAGCTCCTTATATGGATCTCGAGGTTTTGCCTGAAAACGATGAAGCCATTATAAAACTGAATCGGTTGCTAAATGAAAATGGATATCAATTATTGCATAAAAGAGCAGCTATTCGAAAGGGAGAAGCGTCCTTTCCGTTTTTTGAGAATAGTTTTTTTCATTCCTTTTACGGGATAGGTAATCTTTCCCATCTCTGGGGCTCTATTTTAATGTATCCAGATAAATTTTTGTCTACGATGGATGAAATACAAGAAAGATTAAATCCATTTTTAGAAAAGGCAAGGAAGCATTTTGATCTTTTAGAAGAGGTTTTATTTGGTTGTGAGGAATTGACTTTTACTGAAGAACAAAAGCAACATATCAATGATGCTTATCCAATCATTCTAATCTCAAATCAATCAGAAGCTTTTAAACCCGTTAAAACTGAATTTCGAGCAAAACAAGGTTTGCAACTGGGTAAAGAAATCAAATGGATTGCAACAGAAAGAAGTCGAATAAAAGATGTCAGAGCCTATCTTGAAAAATACCGGATTGAGGGAGTAAACGTGATTTCAATCGACACATTAAGACAATATACGAAAAACTGTTAAATAGTTGCTATCAATCGGATTGGAAGAATTTAAGCTCATCTCGTAAGAGTTGGGCTTTTTCCATTTTTGTAGGTTTGTGAAAATTTTTGAATCAATCAGAAAGTTAAACTTTCTCTTGAACTTCTTGTTTGATATATTGCGACTAGTTGTATACGACAACGCTTCTTAAACTGCTTGTGATTTTACTTAAAATGGGAACACGTATGAATATTAGAACGCATTTCGCATATGCAATTAAGGATGATCAAATCATTGATTTTTTAAACAATCTTTCTTGGCAGGTAGGTTTATTTGGAGGAAGAAGACTCGTACTTGATGTGGGTTTTAGGGGATCTCTTTGCATCAATGAAATGATAAAAAAACTCAATGTAGAACACAATCGATTGTGTACAGCAAAACTACCGGCAATCATTAAAAAGCTTGAAGAACTCGATAAGAAAGGGGATTTCTTTTTGGCAAAAAGCTCTTTATTCCAACGTGCAGCAACTTCTGTTCGACGATTTTTTGGCAACTATGGATATAACCGTCAGGCTAACCTAGATAAACTGAGATCTTTTGAAAAAATGGATCAAAAAAACAGTTGAAGGCTTGCAGGTGCATTGTAAATCACGTTTTATAGGTTCCAGATATTAAATGTCTTTTGTCGACCTCGATTCAATGGAGAAAGCTGCGGATAGTTTGTCAAAAATTCATCCACAAGATGATAAATATGAAACTCTCATTCAAGAGAGGTCATGGAATGTGAGAGGTTTGTAAATTTGATTTAACAGTGTCAATGAAGTCTTCGTTAGCTCGGGCTGTTAAGGCAAAGAAAGTTAATGTCAGTTATAGAGAAGAACCGAAAATCTGTAAAACTTTGCGGGTTTACCTCACCTTAAGCTTAAATATTTTAAATGGGGGTTGGACTCTAGATACACCACCCTGGGATGTTGGCAATCGGTTAATTTGTGCTACAGGGATGTATAAATAACCATCATTTGCTAAATAAGGAGCATCAGGCCAAGCTAAGCGGCTATCTCTTACAAGAAACTTCATCTGTTTCTCGGGTGTGAGCATGCTGATGGCGGAGTGAGTCGCATCCGAAAAATAAAAATTTCCTTCATTATCACCCGTCATTCCCCCAATAGTTGGGATATCATAGTAAGTTTCTACCTTGCCGCTGAGATCAGAGTCTGCTAATGATTGATCCCTAAGATAGCGTGTTCGAATACGTCGCAAGGGCCCGGTCATTGTGGAAAAATAAAGCCATTGTCCATCTGGGCTTAACTCAATATCATCGACATGATTAATCACTATCTTACCGGATGAGTCGCGCATTTCTTTTCCTTCTGCTATCGGAATGCGATTTGGATCTGCCTTAGTTAAGGGAACTGTTACCAAGCAATCGACGTGCTTTGCAAGTATCTAAATCCAGGACGATCAGAGCTCCCATTCCTGACTCACTGATGTAAGCGATTCGATCTTTAATTCTAATATCATTGAGATGGCTTCTTAAAGGGGCTATTTCGGATCCGAAAGAATAAATTCTGTGCACTTTATTAGTGTTCAGATCAATTTGAACAATTTTAGAAGCTCCTTCAATGACTTTTCCATCAAAAGCTCCAAAGTCCACTACCCACAAGAAGTTATCATCAAAAATTTGCACCGCATTTGTGTTTACAAAAGCCTTATCTACAGGTTTTCCTGGAATCCAATTATTCCATTCCCCACCAGGAAAAGGTTTGATCGAGCCATCAGAGAGCACTTCGGCGATCGACGGATTTTCTGTTTCATCTGGCATTCGATGAAAGGTGGCAAACATTCTGCCATTTTTTGAGATAGCTAATCCATTCCACATATGCGTTGGAGAGCTTGCGACTTCTATAAGTTCAGCCATCACACAGGATGCAAGGCATATCAAGATGACTGTTAAGGAGAAGGGGTTATGTTTTATCAACATGGATCGTCTCGCAATGTTAACTGTGCGGTTTTCGAGAAAGATTCTTCATGCAGACTATAATAGTTTTTTTTCAAAATCAATGTGTTTCTGTTGTTGAAGAACGATTTGAGTCAAAGCGATTGCAGAGGTAGCGGTTGTTCTTCTTGAGAAGGATGCGTGTTAAAAAAGTTTTTAATTTCGCTGATTTTGAAGATCCAGCTAGCCAATCCCAAAAACAAAAAAAACAAAAGAGCTTCGCCAAAAAAACAGAAGCATTGCATCAAAAATTCACGGGGAAATTGGACGGGGACCTGAAATAGCAACGCTTGGAAAGAGGTATCGCCAATCAAAAAATGGGTTGAGGCCCACGCTCCGAAAAAAGCTAAAAAAGAAACGGCTGTGATTTTGCTCAAGGGACGTAGAAGAGGAAAAAGAAACTCCTTCTTAGGCAACGCAATGAGAAGATAGAAGACATTAACCCAAGCACTTATGCTTGTCGCTAAAGCAACACTTGCTGCTCCCCACCCAAGCATTCCCACCAAAACTGTGTTTAAAAAGCCGTTTAATCCCATTGCAATCATCGAAGCAATCATTGGAATGCGGTAATTTTTTTGCGCATAAAAAACCGAGGCTAAGATTAAAACCAGCGCCATAGGCAGCAGTCCACACCCATAACCCCAAAGACATAAGGCTGTTTGATAGGTGGAGTGATCAGAAAATTGTCCTCTCCCGTAAATGAAGTTGATGCTGGGACCGGCCAATAGGAGAAGCGCAAACGAAAGAGGAATCATCAATGCAAATGCTTTTTCTAAAGAGAATCGCAAAAATTGTGCAAAGAGCTGAGGTTGGTTTTCTTTAATGGCACGTGTTAAGGGGGGCAGAAGGGCTCCCGAAAGGGAAATTCCGAAAAGAGCAAGGGGGAGCTGCTGAAGTCTGATGGCATACCATAGATAGGCTGGACCTTCTGCGCTGGCATATCGTGCAAAAAGAACATCCATCGTATTGTTAATTTGGGAAGCCGCAACCCCTACAATGCCAAAAAGAAGAGGTTTTCCCAGGCGTGTTAAAATCGATAGGCTTGGGATAAGCTGTCCCCATGAAAAATGAAAAGACTCATCTTGAAATAACGAATAAATGGAAGGAAGAGTCATCAACCATTGGCAGGCGCATCCTAAAATCACGCTGAAAGAAAGCCAGACCATTGCATATTCTGGCAAAGAGCTTTGCAAAAGCAATGCACTGATAATGGAAATGACGTTGAAAATAACCGGAGAGATTCCTGGAATAAAAAAACGTTTTTCACAATTTAGAAAGGCCGAATTGAGTCCAAATAAACAAATAAAAAAGAGGCTGGGCATCATTAAAAACGTTAGCCAAACAATTTCTTGGTTTCCTAATGACAAAGAACCTAATGATAATGCGACTCCCAATCCTCCCATAATCAATAGGGTCAAAGTCATCAAAAACAGGGAAAGGCTACCCTTGAGGCCGAGGAAAAAGGTATAGGCATCTGTTGTAGATTGCGCGCGAGCATCTTCAAAGAGGGGAATAAAGGCTGCATGCAGAGCGCCTTCACCAAATAAACGGCGGCAAAGATGCGCAAAGCGAAAGGCAAGCAAAAATGCGGCAACAGCAGGACTTGTTCCAAAGGCAAACGTCATGGCGATATCGCGTCCCATGCCGGAAATACGACTTAACAGTGTGCCACTAAAAAAGTGTTTTGCAGACTTAAAAAGAGTGTGGGTGGAATCTGTTTTTTTGTTGTTCATGCCGACCATCTTAAAAAGAAAAAATCCCGATTGTCAACAAGAGTTTCTCTTTGATAAGATAACGGGTCATTATAATGAAAGGATCGGTTGATGAGAACAGAAAAATTATTGCTTGGAGCACACACGTCTGCTGCAGGTGGCGCCCAAAACGCTCTATTAGAAGGCAAACGGATTGGAGCAACAACAATTCAGCTTTTCACGAGCAATCAAAAAAGATGGCAGGGAAAAATTTTAGGGGGCGAGGAGATTAAAGCCTGGGAAAAAGCTTTAGATGAGACTGGTTTAGAACAAATCATGAGCCACGACAGCTATCTGATTAACTTAGGATCTTCTAATCCAGAACTTTTAGAGAAAAGCAGAAAAGCTTTTAGAGAAGAAGCGACACGTTGTCATCAACTCGGCATTTCCTATTTAAATTTCCATCCAGGGGCGGCAGTCGAAGCGACCGAGCAACAATGTTTAGATCGCATTTGTGAAAGTTTGCTTGGAATGCAAGATCTGCTTGAAAACCGCAAGACGCGTTTGCTTTTAGAAGCTACAGCAGGTCAAGGATCGGCAGTGGGTTGGCGTTTTGAGCACCTTGCTTACATTATCGATAAAGTTCAACACAAGCTTCCGATCGGGGTGTGTATTGATACTTGCCATATTTTTGCAGCAGGATATGATATTCGAACATCTGCAGCTTGGGATGCAACGCTTGAAGAATTTAACCGCGTTGTTGGCTTAAAGCATCTTTATGCTTTTCATGTAAACGATTCGGCAAAAGGATTAGGCACACGTGTTGACCGACACCAACCTTTAGGAAAAGGGTTAATTGGAATCGAATCTTTTCAATTTTTAATGACAGATTTGAGAACGAAACATCTTCCAAAATATCTGGAAACTCCGGGTGGGCCAGAATTGTGGGAAGTTGAGATTCAAATGCTACAGGATTTTACGAAGAAATAGTCTTCGCTCCACTAAAATTATAGAAAAAGGCACATAAACATGCGTATGAAAATCAAACAACTGAAAAACCCTCCAGCGGATAGACCTTCCCCTGTCGGAAGTGACGTCACCATTAAAGGCTGGGTGCGGACAGTTCGCAATCAAAAAACCTTTACTTTCATCGAAATTAACGACGGATCCACACTATCCAATTTTCAAGTCGTTGCAAATCCAGATCTCCCCAACTACGAAAGAACGATGCAAGAGTTAAGTACTGGGGTTTCTGTTGCAATTCAAGGGACTGTTGTGGAAAGTCCAGGTAAAAATCAATCGTTAGAACTGGTGGCTAAAGAGGTCAAGATTATCGGCCCTTGCGATCCAGAGACCTATCCTCTTCAGAAAAAACGTCATTCCTACGAGTTTTTGCGCACTATTGCGCATTTGCGTCCTCGTACAAATACCTTGGGTGCTGTGGCGCGTATTCGGAATGCCCTTTCTTTTGCAACGCACCTATTCTTTCAGAAAAAAGGGTTTCTCTATATTCACACTCCAATTATTACCTCTTCCGATTGCGAAGGTGCAGGGAAGATGTTTCGTGTAAGTACATTGGATCCTGACGCTTTGCCTAGAACAAAAGAGGGGAAAGTAGATTATTCTAAGGATTTCTTTGAAAAGCCAACTTATCTCACTGTCTCAGGTCAGTTGGAAGGAGAAATTTATGCGAGCGCATTATCTGATATCTATACTTTTGGACCAACTTTCAGGGCAGAAAACTCCAACACCTCTCGACACTTGGCAGAATTTTGGATGATCGAGCCTGAAATGGCTTTTGCTGATATTAATGATGATATGGATTGTGCTGAAGAATATCTCAAATATACGGTTAAGTATGTCTTAGAGCATTGTGAAGAAGATATTGATTTCTTCAATCAATACGTTTCACCTGGATTGCGTGAACGACTTGAACATATTGTCAATACACCATTCGAGCGGGCATCTTATAGCTATGCCGTTCGCATTTTGGAAAAAGCCAATAAGCCTTTTGAATATCCAGTCAAATGGGGATCAGATCTACAGTCTGAGCATGAAAGATTTTTAGCGGAAGAATATTTTTCTAAGCCGGTGATCATTACCGATTATCCAAAAGAAATTAAATCATTTTACATGCGTTTGAATGATGATGAGAAGACGGTTGCGGCCATGGACGTGCTTGTTCCGCGGATTGGAGAAATTATCGGCGGAAGCCAGCGGGAAGATCGATTAGATTACTTAAAGCAACGTTTAATCGAAAACAATCTAAAAGAAGAAGACTACTGGTGGTATTTAGATTTAAGAAAATACGGATCCGTTCCGCATGCAGGATTTGGTCTGGGTTTTGAGCGTCTAGTACAATTTGTAACAGGCATTGAAAACATTCGCGATGCGATTCCTTTCCCACGTTTCCCTGGAAAAGCGGAATTCTAATCAAGAGCATGCCCGGCCTCATGACCGGGCATGCCTTTTCTTTAAGGCAATTTATGGAAAATGGGTCTTTTGATTGACCAGCGATGGTAAGCATACCAAGCACCTAAAATTGCAAGAGCAAGTCCCCAAATAATAGAGCCCGGAAAGTTCACAAATGGATAAGGTTTTTGTGGAGGCGGGCCCCAACGGTCACCTGTTGGCCATATAATGAGCCAAGGAGCTCCTTGGATATTATCTTCTGGAATAAAGCCAAACACACGGCTATCGGCGCTCATGGCATGATTATCACCTAAACCTAGGTAAGATTTAGCCGGGAGTGTCACACCAAAGGTGCGAATAAAATCTACATCAACTTTTCCATCTTTTAAAGGTGGACCGTGGTCTTTAAAGGCAACATAGGGTAGCCTTTCACTGGATGTTTCTTCGCGATGTTTTTCTCTTTCATTAAATTTTTGAAGGATCGGATCATCCTTCTTAAAAAGCGGGGCTCCCATAACATACAAATCTCCATTACGGAAGTAAGCATACCGATTGGGAAAATCAGGCTGATTTTTAGATAGTGGGCCATAATTTGTCGCCATTTCAATTCCTAGATTGAACAGCTTTTGAATATTGGCTGAACTTCTGTCGTAAAGGGGGGAATTTTCCGGTAATGGCGATGTAATGCCTCCAAATCCAACTTGAAGTCCTTTCCCGTAATAAAATTCGTAGGTACCATCTGGAATACCTGAAAAAGATGGGCTTACAGGTGTATTATGGGGCTGTCCCAAACGTCTTCCACGTCCGTCTTTGACGATAAAGCGTGCCGTGTAAAGATTTTCCATCAACGTATTCAGATGCTGTTCATCTAAAGGGATGAGGGTCGTTTGAACGTTTAACAAAAGATGCACGGGGGTTTGAGGCGAAAATTGCCTTGCTGGTGGCGGTGTTAAGGAAGGCGTGTGTCTGAGTTCAAGATAGAGAATACCTTCACCGATGTCATTAGGATCAATTGTCGTCAGTTTTTTAACCTCATCTTTGGTTAGAAGACGAGCTTTTGCAAAGTTACGAATCCCAAAAAAGTCGCTGTAGGTTTCGAGTTGATGGTGTTCTTGCTTTTGTGCTAAGGGCTGATCTTTAATCCATTCTTTTCCATTAAAGATGTCCCCTCGGATGGCGCCTGTACTAGAGAGTGAAATACGGCCGAGAGGTTGATTCATGAGAGAAAACACTATCTGGTTTGGAGCCGCAACTTTTACTTCTCCCTCTAAACGTAGAAAGGGAATGTGCTCCAAGTGTTCCATCCAAGGGGCATTCAGAAGGTCTTCATCAAGCTTGCCATTTTGGTCGACAAGATAAATTTTGCCGCCATAAAAGTACAGCGAGTCACCGGGTTTTCCAATCATTCGTTTGATATAGCGTTTTTTATAGGGAAAAATGCCAAAATAAGTCGTCTCAGTGTCTGTGATGGGCATATTATCGGGTGCAAAAATAAAGATGCTAGAGCGTTGCACAAGTTGTGGATCAAAAAGAAAATGAGCGGACTGTAAGGGGACGTTAATTCCAAAGGCTGTTTTTGAGACAGTGACGTGATCCTGTTCTTTAAAAGTGGGGCGCATGGATCCGGTGGGAATTTCAAATGGCTCAAACCAAACTTGTCGAATAAGCGTAGCTGCAAGTAGAGCAAATACCAAAGCTAGTACAAATTCGGTTCCGTAATTCAGCCAATTTTTTTTAAAATGAGAATCACAAAAGTTTTCAAGTTTACGCGCATAGAGGTCGGCTTCTTGACGATCTCGATTAAGTAAAGCTTGGTCGAGTTTTTGGAGATCACTCTCAAATTGTGTAAATTGATTAAGGGGAAGGGTTTTACCTTTACTCTTATACCAGGCATAAGCTTGTTTCATGATATGCCGGGATTTGTGTAATGAAAATGTTGAGTTGAAAAAATGCATACGGTCGTACCGGGTTGATTGTGATAAGTGCTCAAGTATAACTTTTATAAAACCATTTTGCAATCAGATTGCAGGGGTTAAATAGTTCGCCTTTTGTTCGTTAAAATTGCTAAAAAATTGTAAATAAGGGGAGTTTTTTGTGGGAAGTTTGTAAGTGGATTGATGATGAAAATAAAAATATGCGATTTAGCTTCAGTTAAATTGCAGGAATTTTTTTAGAAATAAGGTTTTGATGTAAACTTAAGTATTTAATACTCAGCTTCTTGTATTGTGTGAATCCAAAACAAAAATGACAGGCTTTAAATAAATAAGACCTGTCATCTAAATGTTGATAACTTTTTAGAGGGCTGCTTCAAGTTGAAAAAGAGAGGGTTTAGGGGAACGCAATCCCTTTCCAGAATCAACGACACGCAATTTTGCTTGCCCCATCATCCCACTAATTTCGAGCCAGTATGGAAAATAAGAAGGATAGGGAGTATTTTCTGAAGGCACGTAGACTTCGATGGTTTTTCCAGAGAGAATGCTTCCATCTTTTGGCCAGTGTGTGCGCCAAGCATCAAAAGATACACCTGTAATCACGTTTCCATCCACTATTAATCGAGGTTCCCAAATGCGTCGTGGACCCGGGGTTCCTATCGCATAACCCCCAATTTTTTTGCGCTCATGTGTGGAAACTAAGTTTAAATGCAAATTCAGGAGCGTTCCTAAAAAATTTTCTGTTGGTGTGGGATCGCACCAGCGATTTTTCGTGAAAGAAAAGCACCTATCAATAGCACCATTCATCAAATTGACTGAATACATTGTCCATGAAGTGTGGCCAGGAGCACCCTCTTGTACCCAAGCACGCCATGAATCCATGCTTTTTGTTTTACTAGCAGGAAGGGAAATTTCTTCAATCGTTAAATACTGCCCTTCTTTACTGTAAATGTGTAAAAGGGAACAGGTTTTGTTTTGCATAGTGACAATAAAATCACCTGCCTCAGCATTTTTAAGATTATCTCTCAAGTAAATGCCTGCCTCGGTATAAGAAAAAATGACGCATAGAAGAGCTAAAAAATAGACAAAACGGGACATTGTTTTTTCCTTAAATAGATGGATTAGAATCCTAACTTTAACAGGTTGTTTAGTTCTTGAGAAAATAATTATGCAGTTTGTTATGGCTATAGAAAATGGATTGTAAAGGGGAGATCTACATGCGTTGCCTAATTGTGCCTCAAGCTTTTAAAGGAACGGCCTCCGCCATGCAAGTGGCGGCGGCAATCCAAGATGGTCTTTTGCGAGCGTTTCCAACGATAGAAAGTCATCTTTTCCCGATTGCGGATGGAGGAGACGGGACACTGGACGCACTTCTATTTGCCCTTGGAGGAAGTGAAAGAACAAGTGTGGTAACTGGAACTTTTGGTGCGCAACAAGAAGTGGTATGGGGTATTGTGGAAGAAGGCCGGGTGGCAATCATCGAGATGGCAAAGGTGTGTGGGCTCGCTAATCTGCCTTTTGAACAGCGAAATCCCATGAATGCGACAACCTTCGGAGTGGGCGAGCTCATTCTTGAAGCTCTAGATCGCGGGATTCGAAAATTTATTGTAGGGATTGGGGGTAGTGCCACACAGGATTGTGGTATGGGAGCTCTTCAGGCATTAGGTGTTTTATTTAAAGACCAAAAGGGGCAATCACTTCCTTTCGGTGGGGGTGCTCTCACTTCTCTAGCTGATCTAGATCTCTCCCATTTGGACTCTCGTCTTAAAAAGGCCTCTTTTATTTTGTTATGTGATGTCTCCACTCCATTTTCAAAATCGGCTAATATGTATGCGGCTCAAAAAGGAGCGACCTCTTGGCAAATAGAGGAATTAAATCGAGGCTTTTTGCATTTTGCAAATATTGTGGAAAAAAAGTTTGATCGTTCAGTTTTAGAGCTCCCCTGTGGAGGGGCGGGAGGCGGTATCGGCATGGCTTTGCATACTTTTTTGAATGGAAAGATGATTCTTGGAACAGATTATATTTTAGATCTTTCTGCATTTGATGAGGCGCTTTATAAAAGCGATTGTGTGATCATTGGGGAAGGAAAATTCGATGAACAAACTTTAGAAAACAAAGGACCGTGGCGTGTTTTGCAGCGTGCCAAAGCAAAAGGGATTCCTGTCTTTGCCATTGTAGGTCAAATACAACAAGGATTCAATCCTCCTTATGCGGAAGGTCTAACGGCCATTTTACCCCTTCATAGTCAAGAGATAATAAATACAGATCGTCTTTCTGATACCTGGTCACATATTGCTTTTGCCGCCGAACAATTGATGCGCATTTATTTGCCAAAGAATTTTAGGGGGGGCCATTAAAAAGGTTTTCTTTTTCCAGCAAACGCGTTATAAATGTCGAGAGGTTTTTCCCTATGAAAACAGATACATCTTCCCTACATATTTATAATCAGTCGATGTCTTTGCTAACAGATCTTTACCAACTCACGATGGGGTATGGGTATTGGAAGGCTGGGCTTGATAAGAAAGAAGCGGTTTTTCACCTTTTTTTTCGTCGACCTCCTTTTCAAGGTGGATTTACAGTTGCTGCTGGACTTGAATATGTCATTGATTACTTAACAAATTTTCGATTTGACCCCTCTGATTTGCAATATCTCGCGTCTCTGAAAAATCCAGATGATGGTCCATTGTTTGAAGAGGAATTTTTTGACTACTTAGCAGATCTCCGGTTTACCTGTTCTTTAGATGCTGTTCCTGAAGGCACGGTTGTTTTTCCTTATGAGCCTTTACTGCGTGTACAAGGCCCTTTGATTATGTGTCAATTGCTAGAGACCCCCTTGTTGAATTTAATTAATTTTTCGACGCTGATTGCAACGAAAGCTGCTCGCATATGCATTGCTGCCAATGGTGAGCCTGTTTTAGAATTTGGCATGCGTCGTGCGCAAGGTGTAGATGGAGCTTTGACAGCAAGTCGTGCTGCCTATATTGGGGGATGTGAGTCAACTTCTAACTTGCTAGCAGGAAAATTATTCGGAATACCAGTTAAAGGAACGCATTCTCATAGCTGGGTGATGGCTTTTGAAGATGAATTAGAAGCTTTTCAAACGTATGCAAAAAGCTTGCCGGGGAATTGCGTATTTTTAGTTGATACTTATGATTCTTTGGAAGGTGTTAAGAATGCGATTGAAGTGGGCAAATGGTTAAAAACGCAAGGAAAAAAACTTTTAGGCGTACGTTTGGATTCCGGAGATTTAGCCTATCTAAGTATCTTAAGTCGTAAATTATTGGATGATGCTGGGTTCACTGAAACAAAGATCTTTGCAAGTAACGAACTGGACGAAACACTGATTTCCGAGTTAAAACGTCAGGGAGCCCAAATCAGTGTATGGGGAGTAGGCACAAATCTTGTCACAGCTAAAGATCAACCCGCACTAGATGGCGTCTATAAACTCTCAGCCATTCGCGATCCAGGGAAAGATTGGCATTACAAGTTAAAACTTTCTGAACAGATGATGAAGATTTCAAATCCCGGTATTTTGCAAGTACGACGTTACAGAACCGAGAAGGAAAATATTGCGGATGCAATCTATGATATTCATTCCGATATGAGACAAGAGTGTCATTTAGTCGATCCTTTTGATTCAACACGTCAAAGGGTCTTAAGTTCTAATCTTCAAAGTGAAGATCTATTAATTCCTGTTTTTAAAGAAGGTCAAAGGGTATACAATTCCCCTTCACTTGACGAGATTCGTAATCGCACACAAGAACAATTGTTGCAGTTTCCTGTTGGGGTTAAGCGTTTTCTTAATCCTCATCAGTATGTGGTTGGGATGGAAAAATCATTGTACGATAAAAAAGTCCGTCTCATCCAAACGATTCGTTCAGAAATGTTTCGTGATTTTTTAATTTCTCCTGAAGGAAACAACCGCAACTAGAATGGGCACTGTGAACGCTTTACTTATCGTTGATATTCAAAATGACTTTTTGCCAGGGGGCGCATTACCCGTTAAAGACGGTGATCAAATTATCCCTGTTATTAATCAGCTCATAGAGCTGCCTTTTAGCACTATTGTGGCTACAAAAGATTGGCATCCACACGATCATCTAAGCTTTGCCGTTCATCATAATAAGTCTGTCGGTGAGCATGTTAAACTTTTAGACATCGATCAAATTCTTTGGCCGGTCCATTGTGTGCAAGGAACGACAGGTGCATGCTTTCCTGACAATTTAGCCTCTCATCGATTTATCCGCATTTTTTATAAAGGAACCGATAAGTCTATCGATAGCTACAGCGCTTTTTTTGATAATGGGTATTTTAAAAGTACAGGTCTGGAAGCTTACCTCAAAGAACGAGGCGTTCAAAATGTTTATGTCGCGGGATTGACCACCGATTACTGTGTTAAATATTCTGCGCTTGATGCCGAAAATCTAGGTTTTCAAGTTTACGTGGTGACGGATGCCTGTAAAGCGGTGAATCTGTCTCCAGGGGATGAAGAGGCGGCTCTTCAGGCAATGAAAGACGCAGGCGTTCGACTCATCAAATTTTCCGAAATCAATTTATCTGAATAGAGAGAGCATATGGCCTTAAAAGTTTACTCTTATCAAAAATGTTCAACATGCCAAAAAGCGCAGAAATTTTTGGATCATGCTCAAATCGCTTATCAAGTGTTGCCCATTAAAGAGCAGCCACCTTCTGTAGAAGAGCTTAAAACGGCTTTAGATTATGTACAGGGTGATCTAAAAAAACTCCTGAATACTTCCGGTGAAGAGTATCGCAAACTCAATTTAAAAGAACGCCTTTCAGAAATGACTCAGGAAGAGATTTTTAAAATGATGTCTCAAAATGGAATGTTAGTTAAGCGACCTTTTGTTTTAGGAAAAGATTTTGTTTTGCTGGGCTTTAAAGAAGAAGCCTGGAAAGCTAAGCTCTTGTAGGTCGTCATGTCATGTTTTCCTGATCCCATTATGCTTCCAGATTCTGTGTTCCAATCGAGGGCACATCGCAATCGAGAGCTTTTACGAGCTGCGAAATGGGGAATTTTAATCCGCTTCGGTATTATTTTATTTGAAGTTTTTGGATTTATCCTTTTTGGAAGTGCGGCTTTGATGATGGATGCCCTCTCCAGTCTTGTGGATGTTGCAGCCACGTTATTTCTTGTGTTCTTTATCAGGTTAGCCGATAAACCACCAGATCGTAACCATCCTTTCGGCCATGGTCGTTATGAACCTTTGGCTGGCTTACAACTGGGAACTTCCATGATTTTGATTGGGGGCGGGATGTTAGTACGCGAAATTTCGCAGCTCGCTCAACCCATTACAGTTGAATATGACATGAATCGTTGGGCATGGATATTTCCTTTTTTGGCAGTTGTTCTTTTAGAGATTTCTTATCGTTTTGTGATGCGCATTGCAAAAAAAGAAAATAGCCCCGCGCTAGCTGCCGACGCAGTACATTACCGTATTGATAGCATTACGAGCCTTATTGCGACGATTGCCTTAATTATCGCAGCATACTTTCCTAATTGGGCGTGGATCATCGATAAATTGGGGGCTGTCATGATTGCGGGATTCATGGTGGTGATCGGACTTTTTGCTGCACGTAACAACATGCATCAGTTGTTAGATCGAATCCCAAGTCCCGATTTTTTCAAACGTGTCCGTTCATCCGCTTTAAAAGTGAATGGTGTGATGGATACAGAAAAAATTCGGATTCAGTTGTACGGACCGGATGCTCAGGTGCATATTGATGTAGAGGTGGATCCCCAGCTTTCTGTTGAAGAGGCCCATAAGATTAGCCAAGAAGTACGTGCTGAAATTCAACGTGATTGGCCCGCAGTCAGAGACGTCATTGTGCACATCGAACCATTCTATCCCAACGATCATCCCGTTTTAATTTAATGGATACTCATATTTTGTCATTATTTTGTGCTTTCCGTACGACTGTTTCCTAAAAATCCGTTCATGCCAATTACCCATGAACGAAACAGTACCGATATTGATGAGAAAGCGTTTGGGATCCGATGAATCATTGTATTAGAAGTCTTGCAACCAAATTAGTATCGACATATTTTCAAGAAAAGCCGAATTTTGTTGATTCCCTACCCCAGAAATTGTTCTCAATATCTTTTCTTGTTTAAATGGCAGGCAGCTTTCAAGTTGTATGTTGGTAAATAAAAATTGGAAAGTGCTAGCAGCGGTTAATTGCGAATGTAAACAAGAGAACGAACGTTCACTATGAAGCTCCTAATTTTTTAGAAGTCTCTATTTGTATTCTTATGAAATATATGCGCTCAAAAGATCGAATGTTTTCTGTGACTTTTACATGTTGTCGAGATGAAGTCCAAGATGTTGGTGGATGTACATCTGAGGGACTTCACATCGACGAATTTATATTAGGTGCAGGTACAGCGGCCTTGCGAAAGAAATGAAAATATCTTACTAAAGTTGGTCGGATTTAATCCAAGAGGTTTTTCACGAGCTTATTTCGACTCACGATGCTTTTCGAATCAAACCAAATGCGCCATAAACCTTTTGCAAAAACGGGATGTGCGATTTTTCCTTTATTCTCTCCATTAATTTCCAAGGTAATCATATTTCCGGGAAACCAGCGCAGAACATGTTCGTCCCCTTTTTTAGTTCCATCTGTATATAGGGATATGTATTCCTTAATTAAAGGCTCAATACTTTTGTATTCTTCATCTGTCAAGGTTTTATGAAATCCTGCAAAAAAAGCTTCTTGAACAGTTTTTAAATCGGCTTCATACACCCATTTAATCGTGAATTGTTTGATTTGACCGTCTTTTAACATTTCATCAAAAACAGCAGCTCGCTTCATTTTAACAGGATTATGTAAATAGTAACCGATTGCATAAATGTTAATGAAAAATTTAGATCTTACGGCTGTTCCTGCTAAGTTCAGGGTAATGTCAGAGTTGTTGTCTTCAAAATGAACTTCAGAAGGGAAACACAAGCGAGTGGAAGGTTCAATGACATCAGTTGCTACGACTGAAAGAGTAAAACTGAGAGCGCCTAGAATTAGCAGTAGTGTTTTTTGCATGGAAGATCTCCTAAAAATGATTATGTTTTGTGTAGCATAGAAGGAAAATGAAAGCAAGAGGCTCTCATACTCAAAGAAAGTAAACTAAAAGGGAGCATATCTTAAGATTTGATTACTCGTTGCTTTATGATTTTTTTATAGTCGGTTTGGTTCGATTAAATAAAAACATAGTTATTTTGACCGATTGGTGAAGTCCATAGTAAAAGGACTTTTAATAGAAAATTAACTTTGCTCTTATTAAAGAAAATTTCAGTTAGATACTCCTTTCTTTGGGTATCTCCTGCAGACTTTTTGTAATCGTTCTTAAGGGTTCACTTTTACCTATGCGTATTATTGTGGGAGACGTTTTTTTTTGATTGTCGTGTCTAAGATGGTTGTTGATAGTACTTTAGAATTGTATCGGGAAAGCTTGCCATACTGGCCATGAGGCATGTTGATGTAATTTTCTATAAAAAATTCACGTATTGTCTTATTCATGAATCAAAGCAAAAGTGGCAATTGAAAGTCTTAGAGCGGACAATCAATAGCAAGTTTCAACTAACAAAAGCAGGTTTCGACCGAAGATTGGCCAAATGAGGCCAAGTCGATCAATTACAAGTCATGCATTTTTATTGCGTTCGTCTTACTAGGGTGTTGAACGAGTTTGCATTGGTTTGTTTGATTTCAGGCAACGCAATTTAACGAAAATAATGAGTCGCAATTCACAGACTTTAAATGAATTACGTAAAAAAATACGGATTCAGAAAAATAGGCGTTGCGCTAAATAATCCGTTTCTTGTATGTTTATTACTTCCTTCGAACGAATGTTAACAAAACATAACGAAGCGAATAACACGCTAAAGAGTGAATAATCTGTTTTTTGACAGTGAAGAAAAGACAATGTGCAAGCAAATAAATTATAGAGCTTGTGTGAGGAAAGTTAGTGAAAGCTAATGACCCACATATTATAGAATTGAGTAATACTCAAATTTTCAAAGTTTTTTAACTTGAGAATTTGATCTTGGTTCAGATTGAATGC